>NZ_JBHXMY010000722.1:0-2623 GCF_042720195.1 Nocardia sp. NPDC058497
TTTTAGGCCCGCCTGGTGATGCTGCGCTTGCGACGGCGGATGGATGCTGTGGTGTAGTGCGCACCGATTGGTATCTTGGAGGTGGTGAGCATGCGTCCGATAGTAACAGTGGCGATTTGTTCGGTGTCGGTGGATAGTGTGCTGGATGGAGAAATTTGCGGGTTGAGGTGCCATTGGAATGCGGCGTGGTGAACTACTTCCTGCATGTGCGAGATGAGGGAGTGGCGGTGGCTGCTGCGCTGGTGAAGGGGCAGAACGCGAGGCTGACGCAGCCGGAGGTGGTGCTGACCGTGCGAGGCGGAGTGGCGGCGGATCTGTCGGCGCTGCTGGTGACCGGGAACGGGAAGGTGCGGTCCGACGCCGACTTCGTGTTCTTCAATCAGCCTCAGGCGCCGGGGGTTCGGCTGAGCGGGGCGGTGCTCACGGTGTCACCCACGGCGGTGCCCGCCGAGATCGAGCAGATTCGCGCGGTGATCACCGTTGCGGCAGAAGGGGATACGTTCGGCGGAGCGCTGCCGCCGGTGGCGTCGGTGGCCGACGGCTCCGGAAATGTGCTGTACGAGTATGTGATCGACGGCCTCGATCAGGAATCGGTGGTGATCGCGCTCGAGCTGTACCGGCGCGGCGAGCAATGGAAGGTGCGGGCTGTCGGGCAGGGGTACGCGGGTGGGTTCGCGGATCTGGTCACCGACCATGGGGTGAGCGTCGACGACGAGCCGGAAGTCGTGGCCCAGCCCGAGATCCGGACCGTGCCCGGAGAAGCGGCGCTGTCGTTCGAGAAACGACAGACGCTGGACCTGCGTAAGCGCGAGGTCGCGAAGGTACTCATCGACAGCAGTGCGTTCGGCACGCGGGCGCGCGTGGTACTGGTGATCGACAAGACCGGCAGCATGCAGAAGCTGTATCGCGGCGGCACCGTGCACCGCGTGGTGGAGCGGATGATCCCCGTCGCCACCCAGCTCGACGACGACGGCACCCTCGAGGCCTACCTCTACGCCCTGACCTTCGCCCAACTCCCCGACGTCACCGTCGCGGGCGGCGAACAGTGGGCCCAGACGTTTCTGCATCTGACCGGAACCCACGAGGGCATCGACTACGACGCCATCGGCGGACGCAACGATGAACTACCGGTGATGCGCGCCGTCATCGACACCCTCGCGGCAGGCGCCGAACCGACCCTGGTGCTGTTCTTCACCGACGGCGGCTTCGCCAAGAAGCGCGAGATCGCCGCCCTGATGCGGGAAGCGTCCGAACTGCCCGCGTTCTGGCAGTTCATCGGCCTCGGCAAGGCCAACTTCGGTGTCCTGCGCACCCTCGACGAACTCGACGGACGCGTCGTCGACAACGCGGGTTTCTTCGCTCTGGACGACATCGACCGCGTCGACGACGCCGAGCTGTACCGCAGGCTTCTCGGCGAATTTCCCGACTGGCTGCGCGCCGCCCGCACCGCGGGCATCGTGGCCTAGCACCAGGTGTCGTTTCGGCCAGGCCGGGCGCGGAACGTATCCACGTCTATGTAAGGTAAGCCTACACATAGACAAAAGTAGGGGTAGATCCATGCGCATCGTGTCGTTCGGTTTCCAAACTTGGGGTCGCAATACACTGCAGGCTCTGTTCGACTCGGAGCACGAGGTGGTTCTAGCGGTCACCCACCCGGCCGCGGAATCGGCTTACAAGGCGATCTGGAACGATTCGGTCGAGGAACTGGCCGCGGAGAACGGTATTCCGGTGCACCTCACCGAACGTGCCGACGCCGAGACGATCGCCCTCGTCAAGAGTGTCGAACCCGACGTGATCGTGGTCAACAGCTGGTACACCTGGATGCCCGCGGAGCTGTACGACATGCCGCCCCATGGCACCCTGAACCTGCACGATTCGCTGCTGCCGAAATTCACCGGGTTCTCGCCGGTGCTGTGGGCGCTGATCAGCGGTGCCGAGGAATTCGGCCTCACGGTGCACCGCATGGACTCCCAACTCGACACCGGCGACATCCTGGTCCAGAAGCGCCTGCCGATCCCGCCCGGCGCCACCGGCACCGAGCTCGTCCTCGCCGGCATGGAGTTGATCCCCGGTGCGGTGCACGAGGCTCTCGCGGCACTCGAGAACGGCACCGCCGTGTGGACGCCGCAGAACAAGGCCGAGCGCACCTACTTCCACAAGCGGTCCGATCGGGACAGCCGGGTCGACTGGTCCCTGGACGCCGCCGAACTGGAACGGTTCGTGCGGGCACTGTCCGCGCCGTATCCGCGCGCCTACTCCTACTACCGCGGTGAGCGCATCGAGATTCTCGACGCGGTGATCTCCGAGGCGCGCTACGGCGGCACCGCGGGCCGGGTCATCGTTCAGGAAGGCGGCGGCGCGGTCGTGTGTGGTGCCCAGCCGCACCGGGGTGGCGACCAGGCGCTGGTGATCACCCGCGTCCGCACCGCGGCGGGCACCGAGCACGACGGTGCCGAGTTCTTCGCTCGCGGTGGCTATCTCACCGACGATCCCGCCTGAGTTCCCGGTCGAGCAGCGCCCCGGCCCCGGGGGGGGGGCGGTGTAACCACCCGTGTGGACCACCCATAGGTGGGCCCAATATACCCCCCGGTGGGCCCCCGCCGGGAGGGCGGGCCCCCCGCCC
>NZ_JBHXMY010000723.1:0-2609 GCF_042720195.1 Nocardia sp. NPDC058497
GATTCAGAGAACACGAAGTGAACATGCGTTTCACAGATGTCCGGGTACCCGCCGACCAACTGCTCTGCGCCGAGTGCGCGGGATTCGTCGTCGCGCAGACCCGGCTCGGCGGCGGTCGCGTGCACCACGCCATGCGCACAGTCGCATTGGTGCGCAAGGCTTTCGACATGATGTGCGAGCGCGCGGTGTCGCGCCCCGCGCGCAAAGGCGTCCTCGGCGGCTTCCAGATGACCCAGGAACGTATCGCGGACAGCTGGATCCAGATGGAGCAGTTCCGCCTGCTCGTCCTGCGCACAGCCTGGCGCATCGACCAGGCTCAGGACTACCGCGCCGTCCGCAAGGACATCGCCGCCATCAAGGTCGCCATGCCGACGGTGATGAACGACATCGCCCGCCGCGCACTGCATCTGCACGGCGCACTGGGTGTCAGCACCGACCTCCCGTTCCTCGACATGACCACCTACGCCGAGGTCATGGCCATCGCCGACGGGCCCACCGAGGTCCACAAGATCACCCTCGCCAAGGAAGTGCTCAAGCAGTACGCGCCCGCGGATCCGGTCTACCCCAGCGGTTTCCGCCCCACCCTGCGCGAGGAAGCCCGCGATCTCGTCGCCCGCCGTCTCGAGCGCGAGGTGGGCAACCTCTAGTCCTGCTGTGGTCGAGGGCGGCGCCGCATCACCCCGGCGGCGTCACCGGGTGTACGGCCAGGTCACACACCGACAGCGCTTCGGCGATCGGCACCGTGTCGGTGGTGTTGGGTGGGGTGACCCGGAGGCCGGTGTAGGCCGGGCAGGGGTTGCCCGCGGCGTCGGTGGACGTGCCCTCGACAATGGCTTCGGCACCGTGGTCCTGGGTGAGGATCACGGTGGCGGGCGCGTCCTGGTTGGGTGGGAGTCCGCCCAGGTAGCCGCGGGGCGTGCGCGTGGCATTGCTGGTGGTGTCGCCGATCGCGTCCACGCCGGGATAGCCGGTGAGCGAGCACGGGCCGCTGGCGCCGACCAGCCGAAAACGGAGGGTCAGGCCCTGGTGGCCCGCGGCGGCGGTGACCGGGCCGCCACCGACCAGCACCTGGCCGTCGGCGCAGGCGGGGGCGGAATCCGGGAGCGGGAAGCTCGGCGGACTCGGCGGCCCCGCGGTGACCGCCGGTGCCGATGTCACGGGCGGGCCCGGTGCCGGAGCAGGAACAGCGGCGGGTGGGACGAGGGTCGCCGGTCCCGCGGCACTCGACTTGACCGAGGAAGCCGGTCCCGGCGCGGGCAGGGTCGGACTCGGTCGCTCCGCGGGTGCGTTCGTCCCGCCGGAATCGGTGCCGCAGCCGGCGAGTAGCAGGACCGCCGCGCACGTCACGGTGGCCGGAATCAGCGCTGTCCGCATGAGCACCACTCCTCGCGATCGCCCGCGCCCGTCGGGCACCTCACCCCGAAAATGTATCGCGACCTGCCCCTTGTCCGTTCCCCTCGGAACCGGAGCGTTACCGGAAATAAATCAGCCGACATCCGGCGCGGCGTATGCCACCATGAATTCCACGCCGGTCATTCGCACCGGCGCGAGACCGACGAGACATTTCGAGAGGAGGAGACGGCCGTGAAACCCCTTGCGCCACTGCGACAGTCCGAAAAGACCTACCGCCGCGCCGATTCGGCCCGCATCGCGCGAAGCGCAGGCCACGATGCCATGGCCCGTCTCCGGTTCGCGCACTGACGCGGTAACCCACTCAGCTTCGACTGTCGTTCACTTCTCTCGAAACATGGTGATTCCCATGCCGATCCGTCATGCCGTCGACCCGATGGCGCCCACTTCCGACACCTGGATACGCACCAGGGTGCTCGTGCTCAACGCCAGCTACGAGGCACTCGACGAGATCACCGCCGACCGGGCCGTGACACTGCTGATCAGCGGTGCCGCGGAGACCGTCATCGAGCGCGCGCCGAGGTTCCCGATCCGGTCCAAGCACCTGGTCATCGGGCTGCCGGAGACGATCCGGCTGCTGCGTTACGTCTACCTGGGCCACGTCGCCGCGGTGGGTGAGGACAGCCGCGCCACCCTGGCCGGTGTCCTGCGCCGCGACAAGCACCGCTGCGGCTACTGCGCCGACTGGGCGCAGACCGTCGACCACATCCGCCCGCGCAGCAGGGGCGGACCGAACACGTGGGGCAACCTGATCGCCTCCTGCGGACCCTGCAATACGAGCAAGGCCGACCGCACCCCCGAAGAAGCGGGGATGCGGCTGCTGTGGGAGCCCAAAGCTCCCGATCCGCTGGCCCGCACCCAGCGCCGGATCTGGAAGGAGTACGCGCCGTGACCACCACCGACCTCGCACTGACCGCACTGCTGACTCTGTCCGATTCCGGGCAATGGCACCGCGCCGCCTGCCGGGGTGACCCGAACCACGAGGCATGGTTCCCGTACCCGTCGCAGGACTTCGACTACGCCCGCCGGATCTGCGCCGGTTGCCCGTTGCTCGCGGGGTGCACCGAGTACGCGGCGCAGACCGGCCAGTCCGGGGTCTGGGGCGGTCGTGAATACGACCGCGGACGGGTGATCCGCGAGTGACCGGCCGGGGGGGGGGGGTGCGGGCGTGTGGCCCGCCGGCAAGAGAAAAAAAAAAA
>NZ_JBHXMY010000724.1:0-2603 GCF_042720195.1 Nocardia sp. NPDC058497
CAGGCCAGCGGCGGCCAGTTCACGATCACCCCGCACGCGGCGGCGACCACCAGCGCGCGTACTGTCGCTGGCATGGCCTGCCGGATCACCGACTTCGTCATCGACTGTGCCGACCCGCGACTGCTGGCGGACTTCTGGTGTGAAGTCCTCGGCTACGTCGAAATCGACCAGGAGGACGGCTATGTGGAGATCGGCCCGCCCGGGACAGGATCGGGCGGACCGCAACCGACCCTGGTGTTCGGCCCCAGTGCCGAGCCGAAACGGGAGAAGCTGCGGCTGCACCTGGATGTGAGTCCCACCGACCGCGATCAGGACGCGGAGTTGCAGCGGCTGCTCGACGCGGGTGCGCGCAAGATCGATATCGGACAGACCGGCGCCGAAACGTGGCACGTGCTGGCCGACCCGGAGGGCAACGAGTTCTGCCTGCTACGGCGCCGGGTCGAGGCAGTGCAGAGCAACTAACCGAAGGTTACTCAGCGCTGACGCCAGCTCAGCGGGCCGGGAAGGTCGACGCTGTTCTTCCTGGTGCGCGAGTTCCAGGTCCACGGACCGATCTTGATGCTCCACGAGGACAGTCCCGGACTGGGTGAAATTGAGCTTCAGCGGGCCGAAGGACTTGCGCTGACGAAATCTGATGGGCATGAGGAGCCTTCCTGAATCGCCCCCAGGATAACCGATCGGGTTGAGCCCCATGGCTTTCACCGAGCAGGACCTGATCGCAATCAGATGGCAAAACAACTGTCCGTGCGAATTGCGTTTGCCCACTGGTCATCCGGGCATGCCATAGCCATGACCTACTCACGTAGTCGGACTCCGAGTACGACGAGCATGGATCTGCCCAGCATCGCTCTTGTGCTGGCCACCTGCGTGTTCTTCCTTTTCGGACTGGCCGTCCTCACCGAATCCCTCCTGCTGGCCGCCGCCGGAAGTCTCGGCCTCGCGGCGGCCATGGTCATCACGACCCGGGTAACGACCTGAGGCAGGCGAACCGGCACCCGGTCTGTTTAGAACCTGGATTCCGCGGTACCGCCACCATGTGGCCACTCTCCGACGGCCACCATCGATGGTCATGCCGGTAGCAAAAAGGAGAACGCCGTGGTATCTCGGGACATCGTCGCTCAACAGCGACAGGACATCACCACCGCCGGCGACGCCGGCGACCAAGAGACGGTTCGACGATTGCGCCGCGAACTGGCGGAGGCCATGGAAGACACCGGCGCCCCCGGGTCGGGCGGCCACGTCACCGAAGCCACCCTGCGCCGATTGCTCGACGACGACGCGCCCGACGCACGCCTGGTCCTCTCGGAAGGCCACGTCGGTATCCGATCCGGTCCCGGCGACGACGACGGCGGTCTGCTCGTCATCTCGCGCGCCGACCTCCGCGAGCGCGTCGGCGACGCGCCCGAGGGACGCGTACTCGTCGAGCAGGCGGCGGTGCTCGACACCGATATCGGTCTCCTCGGCGCGTAACCGACAGCCAATCCATACCTTCAGGTAGGTCTGACCGTACTATGGTGTACGGCCAACTGCCCGCTCCCCGGTCACAGCTCGGCCGGACGATAGGCTGGCGCGGTGCCGACACGGAAGGCGACCATGACCGAAGGTGCCAGCAACCCGCGACCGACCGCGCCGGTGTCCAAGCGCAAGGCCGCGGCGGCCGGACGCGCTGCCCGTAGGCTCGGCGTCGAGGACTGGACCACCGCGGCACTCACTGTGCTCCTACGCGACGGCGTCGCCGCGATCACTATCGCCAAGCTGTGCGACGAACTCGGGGTGACCAAGGGCAGCTTCTACTGGCATTTCGACGGCATCGATCAACTCCTGGAAACCACCGCGCAGTTCTGGTGCGCCGATCAGAACGACGCGGCCCGCGGCTTCCAGGGCCTCGACGAGCTCCCCCCGCGGGAACGCCTGGCCCGCATGGGCGAGTTGCTCACCGCGGAGCGGGTATGGCAGGTCGAACTCGCGGTCCGGGACTGGGCCCGCGCGAACGCCAAGGTCGCCGAGGCCGTGAAGGCACTGGATCAGCGGATCTTCCAGGCACTGTCCGACACCCTCGTCGACATGGGGTTCTCCGCGGAACAAGCGGAGATGCGGGCCGGCCTGATGTGCTTCGCCGGGATCGGCTTCGTCCACGGGAACCAGAACCTCCCCGTGCCGACCGAAGATCAGCGCCGCGAGTTCTTCCGCTTCATCACCAGCAAGGAAACGCCGAACTGACCCACCGGTTCACGTCAGCGCGACCAGTTCGTGCAGGGTCGAGCCGGTCCGTCGCTGGGTGCCCGCCTCGGTGCGCACGGTCAGATCGAAGGTCGACTCGAACCGGAAATAGCCCGGATGCCCGACCAGCCGCTGCACCAGCGGCTTGATCAGGCTGGACCGCACCACGGGAAGATCGTCGAGCAGGTCGTGGGCATGGATGACCCGCACCACGTCCAGGCGCAGTTCGAGCCGCTCCGGCACGTGCAGCTCGACCCACTCGGGGTAGGTCCGCCCCGCGGTGGTGTCGAAGCGCGCGGGCCCCTCGGTGAGCCTGGTCTCGCCGGTGGACAGCACGATCTCGTCGCGGTGCGCGAGCATCAGCGGGCTGATATCGTGCCCGC
>NZ_JBHXMY010000725.1:0-2602 GCF_042720195.1 Nocardia sp. NPDC058497
ACCCTGTGCAGCACAGGGTGGATCGTGCCCGGCCTCGTCGACGCCCACTGCCACGTCGGCATCCGCTACGGCGGCGGCGACGATACCCGCGACGGCGCGATCGAGCAGGCCGAGACCGAACGCGACGCCGGCGCCCTGCTGCTGCGCGACGCGGGCTCGCCGATCGACACCCACTTCATCGACGAGCACGCCGAACTGCCCCGCATCATCCGCGCGGGCCGCCATATCGCACGCCCCATGCGCTACATCCGCGAACTCGGCATCGAACTCGACGACGAGCGCGACCTGCCCGAGATCGTCGCCCAGCAGGCCCGCTTCGGCGACGGCTGGGTGAAAATCGTCGGCGACTGGATCGACCGCTCCGCGGGCGACCTGCGCCCGCTGTGGAGCGACGACATCCTGAAACAGGCCATCGACGCCGCCCACGCCAACGGCGCCCGCGTCACCGCCCACGTCTTCGGCGAGGACGCCCTGCCCGGCCTGATCAACGCGGGCATCGACTGTCTCGAACACGGCACCGGCATCACCGACGACACCATCGAGATGATGCTCGCCCACGGCACCGCCCTGGTCCCCACCCTGATCAATATCGACACCTTCCCCGGCATCGCCGACAGCGCGACCAAGTTCCCCGTCTACGCCGCCCACATGCGCGACCTGCACCGCCGCGTCCGCGACACCGTCGGCCGCGCCCACGAGGCCGGCATCCCCCTCTACGCGGGCACCGACGCGGGCGGCTCCATCCGCCACGGCCGCATCGCCGACGAGATCGCTGCCCTCACCGGCGCGGGCTTGTCCCCCCACGAAGCCCTCGGCGCCGCCTCCTGGAACGCCCGCACCTGGCTCGGCCGCCCCGGCATCGACGAAGGCGCCCCCGCCGACTTCGTCGTCTACGCCGACGACCCGCGCGCCCACCCGGCCGCCCTCACCGACCCGCAATGGGTCGTCCTGCGCGGCATGGTCGTCAAAACCCCGAACCCCGTCACCGGCCACCGGTGATCGGTGGGGCGGTCGCGTTTGCGGAGTTGATGGGCGTTGCGCACGCATTACGCGTATCGACCTGGGCGAACTCTGTGTGTTTCGCACGTGCTACGCACTCAGCCCTGGACAAGCTCTTATACAGTGGGGTCGAGCGGTACCGCTAACCAGTTTCCACGAGGTTCGTCGGTCACCGCGTACCTCCGGGTATTGCACGAGTTCGGTTCGAGCGAGCGCGACGCGAACGGGAGATCGGACGGAATGACCATGAGCGCCGAGGTTTCGATGTTTCACCCGCTGGGCCCGAATACTGTGGAAGATTGGCTCGTCGAAGAGCAGCCGGCCGATGGATCGCGACTCGAACTCATCTGGGGGTACCTGTACATGACGCCGCCGCCGGGTGGTCCGCATCAGTACGCCTCGTTCGAGTTGGCCGTGATGTTGCGAGATGCGCTGCGGGCAGCGGAACGGTTCGACCTCCACGTTCTTCCTGCCGTGGGTGTTCGTATCAGCACGCCCTTGCGTACCGCGTTCATCCCGGATATCTCCGTGATGGTCGGTGGGATCAACCATGTCAGCTTCGCGGCCGAGAACATTCTCCTCGCGGTGGAGGTCTGGTCACCCGGAAACACTCGGGAAGAGCGCGATACCAAGATCGCGGCCTACGCCGCCGCGCGGGTGCCGTACTTGTGGATCGTCGAGCTGCCCGACGGTAAGCCGGCTCGATTCTGGGGCTACAACCTGGGGGAGACCGGCTATCGGCAAGAAGTTTTTGCCCGCGACGGGGAAACGGTGAAAGTGCCGGGCCCGGTACCGGTCGTCGTCGACACCGCGCAGTTGCGCTGAGGCGGCGTCGGTCGAGCCGATTTCAGCTGCGCTCGACCGGTCTGGCACAATGGTCAACCGTCCTTCCTGGACAGTGTCAGCCCGTCTCCGGTTACGTACCGCGCGGCGGTCACACACTCCATGCGCGAAACCGGACCCGCAGACCATGTGGGTCGCCGAATCGCGTGGTGACCAACTATCGAAAGAGGCAGATCAGCATGGCTGTTCGCATCAAGCTCACCCGCCTGGGCAAGATCCGCAACCCGCAGTACCGCGTCGTCGTCGCCGACGCCCGCACCCGTCGTGACGGCCGGGCCATCGAGTCCATCGGCAAGTACCACCCGAAGGAAGAGCCTTCGCTGATCGAGATCGACGCCGATCGCGTGGCGTACTGGCTGTCCGTCGGCGCGCAGCCGACCGAGTCGGTGCAGCGTCTGCTGGAGATCACCGGCGACTGGCAGAAGTTCAAGGGCCTGCCGGGCACCGAGGGCACCCTCAAGGTGAAGGCCGCCAAGCCGTCCAAGCTGGACCTGTTCAACGCCGCGCTGGCCGCCGCCGACAACGAGCCCGTCGCCGAGGCCGTCACCCCGAAGAAGAAGGCCGCCAAGAAGGACGAGGCTGCCGCTGAGGAAGCCGCCACCGAGGCTGCCGAGTAATGACTGCCGTTGTTGCCGATGGCGGGGGACCTATGGTTGGGGGGCTCGTGGGCAAACCCCCTTACGTGCGCGGCGTGGTGTTGAACGGGCGGGGCGGTCGCGCCGGGCGGTGTGGTTTTAAAAAATGCGATCCCCCCATAGCG
>NZ_JBHXMY010000726.1:0-2589 GCF_042720195.1 Nocardia sp. NPDC058497
GAAGACCGCCGATCACATCTGCTATCTGCAGGTCGACCGTTAGGCCGTGCAGATTCGCGACAAGAACCTGCAGGATCTCCACCAGCAGGTCGCCGCGCAATACGTTCTGCTCACCCGCCGATGAGGATGCCCGACATGAAGAACACCCTGCGGCTGGCTGGGCTGCTCACGATCCTGATCGTCGGGTCTGGTTGCGCGGCACCCATTTCCGGGCAGGCCAAGCCCGGAATGACACCGGTCGACCTGGCAGCGCTGCAAACCGGCGCGACCGTCACCGAGCCGACCACCTTCGAGTTGAAGTACTCCGACACGGCGAAATCGGTCAGATTGATCGAGGGGCGTCGCCTGCTCAACGTCCTCATCCCGTCGATCGACGTCGACCCCGAACTGACGATGCGTGTTACCACCAGGGTGTTCGCCGATGGCACGGACATGTCGAAAGACGATGGCCTCCCCGAGATGTTCAAGGCCGCGGTGACCGAGAACAACATGATCGCCGGAGTCACCGCATCGCGGACGAACGGCAGCGTGCGAGACACCAAGGGCCTGCACATGAGCGTGCTGCACTTCGCGACCGCGCAGGACAGCAAGAACGCGGCCGCTGCGATGTATCAGGTGAGCACGACAGGCGAACGCCCCCGGCAGCCGGTGACGATTCCGGGATACTCCGAGGCCAACGGGTCGAGCGGGAACGGCACCGCGGTCAGCGCCTTTCAGGCGCACGGCCCCTTTGTGATCGTGGTCAGCGTGTCGCAGGAGACACCCGACTCCGCCGGCTTGGCCACCAAGATCAAGAAGGCGCTCGATCTGCAGATTCCCGCGCTCGACAAGTACCGGTTGATCGCCCCCGACGATCTGCTCGATGTGCCGCTCGACCCCGAGGGGATCATGCGCCGAGCGACGGGCAAGTCTCCGTCGGGCGACCCGTGGGGCATGAGCTACCACGAAGAGGACTTCGGAACCTTCGAGCCGTCGGGGATCCTGCACTTCGAACGCAATCCGGCTGAAGCCCGCGCAGCTTTCGAGGAGGCAGGTGTCGACCTGGTCGGCCGGCGCTACAGCACGGTGTACCGGACTCGCGATGTCGAGTCCGCGTTCAAGCTGCAGAACGTACTCGCCAAGCGAGGCAAGAGCGACTCCGAGCTCACCCCGCCGCCCGGTATCGCCGACGCCCAATGCCTGCGGCTGGAGGTACCGGACCCGAACCGTGGGTACAACGGGATCTGTGTCCTCGTGTACGGCCGCTACGTTGCCGTCGTCATGTCGCTGGCGAGCTTGTCGCGTGCGTCGCTGGAGGTCGACCCGATATTGCAGGAACGAACCGCCGCGCAGTACGCGATCCTGAAGAAGAGCGAGTAGACGATCATGCGAAAACTCCGTGTAGGCAGCGCGTTGGTGACACTCGGCCTGGCATTGGGCGGTTGCGGTGGCGGCACCGAAGCCGCGGCTCCGCCGACACCCTCCATAGATATCGCCAAGCTCGACTCGGGCAACTACCCGACTACTCCGACCGATCTCGAAGCCACCCGGGTTCCGACCTCGGGAGCCCTGCAAGAGGCGATCAAGATCGGCGCCGCGACCCCGTTTCCCTTCCAGTACGATCCGCGATTCGTCTTCGTCACGGGCGCGAGCGGCGGTCGACACATCACCCAGGCTGATCCCACATACTTCAGTGGCGCCGGAATCGAGTCCAAGGATTTCAATGCCGTGATCCCGGGTGTCGTCGCGGGGTGGCAGAGTTCCGCGAACCGCCGCGACACCTCCAATGCTGGGCGGACGGTCAGCACGATCACCCTCCGGTTCGAATCGGCTGACCAGGCCAAGTTCGCGGCTACCGAATTGTCCAACCGGACTCCTGGCTCGCCGTACCAGATTCCCACCTATTCCGAAGCCCTCGTCAAGGTCGAGGACCACCGCACAGACCTGCCTGTGCAGAACCTGCGCGCATGGCTGCCGCGCGGTGACATGTTGCTGTTCATCCACGTCGCGGACTGGATAGGTCTGCCCTACGATGCCGCAGCTGACGCGGTAGTCGCGCAGAAGTTCTTCGACAAGCAGATCGAGATGCTGCGCTCGTACACACCGACCCCGCTGCGCGACATCAGCACGTTGCCGCTCGACCACGACGGCCTCCTCAGCCATGCTCTGCCCACCGAGGCAGCGTCACGGCAGAAGCAAGGGACCAGCTCCGCCGCGGTGTATCCGGCCCAGGCGGTCCTGCATCTCGAAGACAACTCCCAGACCATGACTGCCGCGTACGCGGATGCCGGTATCGACTATGTCGCGTTCGACACCGGGTCGGTGTACCGAACCCGCGACGGGTCCGCCGCGACCCGGTTCCTCGCCGCGTTGGACACCGTGACACTCGACGATCCCGACTACATGAAGGCCGCCAGTCCGGCCAACCTGCCGACCACCAATTGCTTCGATGCCGACCCGTCGGTGAAGTACAACTCCGTACGCCCGACATGTCATGGCGTGTTCGGACGATTCACGTTCGGGTTCTCCTTGCATAACCTTCAATACTTACACCCACGCGCGGGCGCGCCGTAAACACGGCTGTCCGCGCTCGAGTTATTTACGCGATGA
>NZ_JBHXMY010000727.1:0-1695 GCF_042720195.1 Nocardia sp. NPDC058497
ACTATATCGTTTCTTACGTACACGCGGCCTTGTGTCGGTCGGTGTGCTCGGCTACCTCGCGATGTCCCCTTCACGTCGGGTCGATCGTCGGCAATCTCGCCGATGAGATGCGGTGGGACGCTCGATTGGCATCGCGAGCTCGCATCGGCGGTACTGGCCGCGCGCGACGGCTAGCGCGACGCACGTCCGGACCTCTACGGCGCTGGCGGCGTTGTTGCCGCCACGTGCTCGCTCGACCGGAAGCGGGCGCTTTCGGTTGCCGTGTCTCGCCACCTCTCCGCTGTCTGATCGCTAGGGGCTGTGGACGCCGGGCGCATGTGTGCGTGCCATCGTTGGCGGAGCAAACCCAGGCCACGCTCGACCGTCATCATGCGCTGTACAACAGCGGGGTCGTCTGGGTCGTAGCCTGCCTCGATCAGCGCAGTACGGTCTTCGGGGCTCATGTTTGGTTGGACGCCGTACCCTTGGCTGGGGTTCCCGGCAATTCGGACAACTTCTCGTATCGTCGATGACTACTCCGTTAGACGTCGCGGCGACCCTCGCTGGCCGCGTGCGGTTCCCACCTCAGTCAAGCGGTGGGCGACAGTAGGGATCGAACCCCGAATCCGCTGTTGTTTGTTCGGGGTCTGTTGCCGTTTGAGTGCGCTAGGCGCGCGACGGCACGGTCACAGTGAAGAGGTTGTCGCCGACCTGCTTCGCGCCGTCGGCTTTGATGACCGTCCAGAACACCGTGAGTGCCTGGGGCCGGTGGTCATCCGGTCGACGAAACTGCGTACGCGCTTCGTGGGACGCCCCGCCACCTCCGCCGCCCTGGCCGCCACCGATCCACGGATACTCCGTGCCACGTTCATCGCGAAGACCGAAAACGAGGTGATCGGACATTGGTCCGGAGGGGATTTCGCCCACGACCATGACGGTGTGCAGCGTGACCGTTTCCACGAACAACGCGAGTGCGACGACGATGTGTCGGCGATCGTTGATGTAGTAGTTGCTCGTCTCAGGGATCAGAACGTCTTCCAGCTCGATGATTGCGGGCAGGCCAGTCTGGACCATCGCGGTGCTCCTCGGGTAGTCGGATTTCGGACCCCAACCGTACGCGCGCTGAATGTTGTTGCGGCGGTGCGGCGATGACCGACACCGACATTTCTGTACCGCGCCGACTGCAACGAGCTGGTGGCCGCCCCTGCGCGAGATCCCCGCCGCCTCGAGCTCCTTGCCCTGGCTGTCAATCATCCCGAGACTATCCAGCTTCCGAAAGACGCGAAGGGCCAGTACTACATCGACGAAGCCAACGGTGTCCGGTACCCAGTCAAGCCAGGCTGGGATTTCGGCCAGAACAGCGGTTACGAGAATCGAAAGATCATCGCTGACGCGCAGGCCCGCGGCCTGACCCAGGAACAGATGGCTGCCGAGGTCAACGCCCACCCCGAACGATTCCATGTCGAGGACTCGACTGGAAACCGATCTCATCGAAGGGAAGACAGATGACCAACCTCGACGAATGGGGCAGGACAGCCCTTCACTACGCCGCGATGGAAGGCGACCTCGAAACCATCACCAGGCTGTTGGTGGCCGAGGACGTCAACCTTCCCGATATCCACGGTTGGACGCCGCTGCACTTCGCCGCACAGGAGGCGAACCCCGCGGCGATCGAGCGTCTGCTCGACGCCGGCGCCGACATCGATGCGCTGACCG
>NZ_JBHXMY010000727.1:1705-2589 GCF_042720195.1 Nocardia sp. NPDC058497
CCCCGGGGGTATGGGGGGGTGTGCGGCGCGCGGGCGCCTCTCGGGTGGGGGAGCCGCTGGGGGGTCGCCGCCCCACCGGCGGCGCGCCCCGGCCCCCCCGCGGCGACCCAGTGGCCGCGATTCGCGTCCTACGCGCGCGCGGTGCTGACCCGCGGCGCGAGACAATCCAAACCTATTTTGGACTCAAGAGCGCGTTGCACTTCATCAACGAAACCGCTAACAATCCGCTGATCCAGGCTGAGTTCGCGGACCTGAAATGAGTGCTGATCCCGAGTACGACGCCGCTATCGCCGAGATCAAGTCCAAGGCGAATAAGGTCCAGGAGGCGATGGCCGAAGTCCGCGGCACCGGGACGGCTGGAAACGGGGCCATCACAGCGACCGTCGATGCCGCCGGACACCTGCGGGATCTGACTCACCCGCGACGCTCACCGGTTGGGCGACCGATTGGCTGGCCTCATCGTCGAAGCAACCGCGAACGCCGAACGGGATGCGGCAACCAAATCGGAGCGCGCGACGCTGCCGCTGACGGAGGACAGTCGGGTCACAGCTGGTATGAAGTCGGTGCGTGAGACGTTCGGCCAGACCGAGCCAACCATGACGCCGATGACTGATGCTGAGATCCAAGCCGCTGACGATGCCTACTTCGAACGGCTGAACGGGCGGGGATGGGCCTAGTGACGGCCGGACGCTTAGGCGACCTCATCGGTGGACCCCGAGTAGAGCCAATCGCTGAATGTTGTAGACGCCGGCGGCCCGGTTCAACGCCCGGCGGGGCAGATAGTGCAACAGTTGATCCCGCTCGTCCAGCAGCCCGATCAGCAGGGCCGCGCCGCCGTCGTCGAGGGTCTATCGCCCAGGTCAGGACTTCGGCCAGGCCGGTGA
>NZ_JBHXMY010000728.1:0-2577 GCF_042720195.1 Nocardia sp. NPDC058497
TCTAGCTATCAACACGACGTCTAACGCTGTTTGTTTATCCCTCGGGGGTGTGCCTAACTTTCCCGACATCCCCGTAATTCTCGTCCGGCACCCGCGGGGGGGGTGTTGGCGGGGGCCGTCGGGTTCAGCCCCGGGGGGTCGGGCTGAACGCGCCTGGACCATGTCCAGGTGTCAGCAATACTACACCCATCCCCCGGCGCAGGCGCAAGTAGCGTTCGTCACCATCTTTCGGCGATTTGCGGCCTCCGGCGTCCCCGGGGCAAACCCCGCGGAGGGGCCAGGACGGCCGCCTCCTGCGCTCCGCGCGAGGCGTGCCTATCCTGTTGACGTGACGGCCGAACGTGACCAGACTCCGCTTCCGGACACAAGACTCGTCCATTCGGGCCGAGCGCCGGTGCCCGGCGGACGCGTCGCTGCGTTCTTCGATCTCGACAAAACGGTGATCGCGAAGTCGAGCGCGTTCGTGTTCAGCAAACCGTTCTACGCACAGGGTCTGCTGAACCGCCGCGCCGTGCTGGAGAGCAGCTACGCGCACTTTTTGTTCCTGCTTTCGGGGGCCGATCACGACCAGATGGAACGAATGCGGGCAAACCTCGCCAATATGTGCGCCGGCTGGGATGTGGAGCAGGTGAAATCCATTGTGGCCGAGACGCTTCACGATCTCGTCGACCCGTTGATCTACGCCGAGGCCGCCGATCTGATCGCCGATCACAAGATCCGCGGGCACGACGTGGTGATCGTCTCGGCATCCGGCGAGGAGATCGTCACGCCGATAGCCGAGGTGCTCGGCGCCTCGCACACCGAGGCCACCCGGATGGTCGTCGAGGACGGCAAGTACACCGGCGACATCGCGTTCTACTGCTACGGCGAGGGCAAGGTCGCCGCGATCGAAAAGCTGGCCGCGGCAGAGGGTTACGACCTGTCCCGGTGCTACGCGTACTCCGATTCGATCACCGACCTGCCGATGCTGAGCGCGGTCGGCCACCCGACGGCGGTCAACCCCGACCGCGCGCTGCGCAAGGAGGCCGTCGCGCGCGGCTGGCCGGTGCTCACCTTCTCCAATCCGGTGTCGCTGTGGTCGCGATTCCAGGCGCCGTCGAGCACCACCGTGGCGGCTACGGCGGCGGTCGGATTGAGCGCGATCATCGCGGGCGCCATCAGTTATCGACTGCTGCGGAAACGTCGCTGACCTGCGACGAACAAGCACGAATCGCCAGGCGACACGCCGAAAACAGTTGTATTCGGTGATGCCTTCGAAACGCTTGATGTGAGCGCCATCACGGTGTAAGAATGGAGTCACGGAAGGACGGAAGGCCAAGACGGAGCCGGAAGAGAAGGTTTCGCCTCCCATCCCACCCTTCCCAGCACGGACGCCAGGTACCCACGCGGAGCGCGCCGCGACAAGGGCAGCAGAGTTGTGGGCCTGCGAAATTCGGGCAGTCGTCGGCGAACGCCTCGCACAGGTTGCGGGGATGAACCGGCGGGGTTCGGATGATCGCCGAGGCCACCGAACACAACCCACCGAGCACGCTTGGTAACCAGGTGTTCCGTGCTAGCGGGCGGCGAGACCGAGTAATCGGCACGCCGCCCGTTTCGATGTGTGGGGAGCCTCAGCCCGCGGCCGCGTCGGCGATCGAGTTCGCCTCGCGGGCACCGTCTTCGAGCGCGCCCGCGCAGAACAGCACCCAGCCGCCGACACCCTCCGCGGTGCCCATCCCGAACCCGGCGGCCGCGTCGAGGTAGGCCTGCCTGCGCCGCAGCCAGAACACCTCCGGCACGCCGAGGCATCGGGGGTCCAGCCCGCTCGAGACCGTGACGAGGCGCGATGCCGCCCGCGCGACGACACCGTCGGCGGTGCCGAACGGCCGCAGGGACAGCAGCTCACCGTGCACGACCGCCGCGATGACGGGCGCGGGCGCCTTGCTCGTCTGGACGGTTTGCACCAGCAGATCCAGCCGCTCGGCGACACCGGGGGTCGATCGGGGCCTGCCGAGTTCCTGTTCGTCGGCGACCAGGTCGGCGGCGGCGAGCAGATGCAGCCGGGCCAGTGCCTGCAGCGGCGCGCGCTGCCAGGTGCCGACCAGGTTCGTCAGCGCGTCACCGTCGAGCGCCTGTCCCACGCGCAGCGCGCCGGCCAGCACTGGATCGCTGACCTGCCCGTCGGCGGGCAGATCGGTGCTCGCGCCTTCGATGGCGGCCGAGGATCGCGCGGCGCGGACCGCCGCTTCGGCGGCGGTGGTCGCCCAGCCGCGCCGGTTCGACCTGTGCCGATGCACCGCGGCGAGCGCGTCGCGGGCCTTGTCGGCGGCTTCACGCACGCCGGGCAGGTCGACCAGGGGCTGCAGCGGATCAGTCACGGCATACGAGGCTACCGTTCGAACACCGTCTCCCCGACGGCCACGTCCAGCCCACGGATCCGCGGCCAGGTGCGGTCCGGCCATGGCACCTCGGCGAGTCGCTTCGCCGCCGGGGTCAGCGCCCGGCGCCTGCGCGATTCCAGCTCGGCCTGTCGTTCGGCATCGATCCGATCCATCGGCGTCTCCTGCCCCTGCGATCCACACCGCACCACCTCGGACG
>NZ_JBHXMY010000729.1:0-2574 GCF_042720195.1 Nocardia sp. NPDC058497
CCGGGGGGCGCGCGGGTGGTGGGCGCGGCCGGGCAAAGCCCATGGGGGGGCGGACTCACCCCCCCGCGCCCGTCGCCGGTTCCTGGGCGGGTGTGCCGGTCGGCGGCAGAACCGACCGGCGCGCATCGAACTACCGGAACGCGTTGGCGTCGGTGAGCGCCTTGCCCAGCACCAGCTGATGCACCTCGGCGGTGCCCTCGTAGGTGAGCACCGACTCCAGGTTGTTGGCGTGCCGCAGCACCGGGTAGTCGAGGGTGATCCCGTTGGCGCCGAGGATGGTTCGGCACTCGCGGGCGATGGCGATGGCCTCGCGGGTGCTGTTCAGCTTGCCCGCGCTGATCTGCTCGCCGGTGATCTCGTGCCGATCCTTCAACCGGCCCAGGTGCAGCGCCAGCAACTGGCCCTTGCCGAGTTCCAGCGCCATATCGGCGAGCTTGGCCTGGGTGAGCTGGTAGGCGGCCAGCGGCTTGTCGAACACCTCGCGGGTGCGGGCGTAGTCGATCGCGGCGGCCAGGCAGTCACGGGCCGCGCCGAGCGCGCCGAAGACGATGCCGAAGCGGGCCTCGCTCAGACAGGCCAGCGGGGAACTCAGGCCGCCCGACTCGGGCAGCACGGCATCGGCGGGCAGCCGCACGTCGTCGAAATCCAATGCGGCCGTGAGGGATGCGCGCAGCGAGAGCTTGCGATGGATCTCCCTGGTGGTGAAACCGGGGGTGCCAGCAGGCACGAGGAAACCGCGCACCCGGGGCTTGTCCTGGCCAGGTTCCTCGGCATAGGCCCAGACGACCGCGATATCGGCGACCGACCCGTTGGTGATCCACATCTTCGATCCGTTGAGCACCCAGTCGTCGCCGTCGCGCTTGGCCCTGGTGCGCATCCCGCCGGGGTTGGAACCGAAATCGGGTTCGGTGAGACCGAAGCAGCCGATCACCTCACCGGCCGCCATCGCCGGCAGGTACTGCTGCTTCTGCTCCTCGGAACCGAAGAAATGGATCGCCGACATCGCCAGCGAGCCCTGCACCGACACCATGCTGCGCACGCCGGAATCGACGGCCTCGAGTTCCTGGCACGCCAGCCCGTAGGCGGTGGCCGACGACCCGGCGCAGCCGTAGCCCTCCAGGTGCATGCCGAGCAGGCCGAGCTTGCCGAGTTCGGGCGCGATTTCCCTGGCCGGGAAGGTGCCGTCCTCGAACCAGTCGGCGATGTGCGGGCGCAGCCTGCGCTCGCCGAATCGGGCCACGGTGTCGCGGATTTCGCGCTCCTCCTGCGACAGCAACGGATCGATCGCGAACAACTCTTCGACAGTCACCATGGGGTCAGCCTAACTGTGCCGTCGACGGCGAATCCGGCACTTCGTGCACGGCCAATACCCCAGCGCTTCGACCCGAATCCGGTCTACTAGCCTGAGCACATGAGTGAGCTGGGATTCTCGACCAGGGCCATCCACGCCGGATATGAACCCGATCCTCAGACCGGTGCGGTCAATGTGCCCATCTACGCGAGCTCCACCTTCGCCCAGGACGGCGTCGGCGGCATGCGCGGCGGCTACGAATACGCGCGCACCGGCAACCCGACCCGCACGGCACTGGAAGCCAACCTCGCCGCCCTCGAATCGGGCAGCTTCGCGCGGGCCTTCGCCTCCGGCATGGCGGCCACCGACTGCGCGCTGCGCGCCACCCTGCGCCCCGGCGACCACATCGTCATCCCCGACGACGCCTACGGCGGCACCTTCCGGCTCATCGACAAGGTCTTCAGCCAGTGGGGGATCGAGCACTCGCCCGCCCATATCGCGAACCTCGACGAGGTGCGCGCGGCCATCCGTCCCAACACCAAGCTGGTGTGGGTCGAGACTCCGACCAACCCGCTGCTGAGCATCGGTGACATCCCCGGGCTGGCCGACATCGCGCACGCGGCCGACGCCAAGCTGGTCGTCGACAACACCTTCGCCACCCCCTACCTGCAGCAGCCGCTGCTGCTCGGCGCCGACATCGTCGTGCACTCGACCACCAAGTACCTGGGCGGTCACTCCGATGTCGTCGGCGGCGCGCTGATCACCAACAGCAAGGAACTCGACACCGCGTTCGCGTTCCTGCAGAACGGCGCGGGCGCTGTGCCCGGCCCGTTCGACGCCTTCCTCACCCTGCGCGGCATCAAGACGCTGGCCGTGCGGATGGAGAAGCACTGCGACAACGCCGAGGTGATCGCGGAGTTCCTCACCAACCACCCGGCCATCTCGCAGGTCATCTACCCGGGCCTGCCCACCCATCCCGGGTACGAGATCGCGCAGAAGCAGATGCGCCGCAGCGGCGGCATGATCTCGGTGCGCCTGGCCGGTGGCCGGGAGGCGGCGCTGAAGTTCTGCTCGCGCACCCGGATCTTCACCCTGGCCGAGTCGCTCGGCGGGATCGAGTCGCTGATCGAGCACCCGGGCGCGATGACCCACGCCAGCACCGAGGGTTCGGCGCTGGAGGTCCCGGCCGACCTGGTCCGGCTGTCGGTCGGCATCGAAGACATCAGCGATCTCCTCGCCGATGTCGAGCAGGCGCTGAGCTGACAGGGACCCCATACATGACG
>NZ_JBHXMY010000730.1:0-2565 GCF_042720195.1 Nocardia sp. NPDC058497
CCACCACCGGGCTGCCGCGATCAGATCGGCGAACACCTGCCCGCCGCGAGCGTTGGGTTGCAGCGGCGCGGCCGCGGCCGCGGGCAGCCATCGCGGTGGGAGACGATCGGCCCGACGATGCCGAGGCTCGGGCGCTGCTCCGCCGGGTGGCCGGGGCCGGGAGGAGCAGGCCGGGATGGCGGCCGGTCAATGCCGACGCCTTCGCCTGGGCGGGCCGGTCGTCAAATCGATCCTGGCGCAGGTTCCTTGGGTGGCCAGGTCGCCGAGGGGCTGGTCGGGGCGGCGCTGGGGCGCGGCGGCACCGACAATACGACCGCGCTGGTGGTCGACGCGATCCGGTGAGCCGGGAAGGTGTTTCACCGAGTTTACACCTGCTGGACGCATGACCAGGTAGCTTGAGTCCCGAAATCAGCAGAGCAGTATCGGGGTTCGCCGTGGCAGACAGATCGACATCCATCCGCGCTCGCATCGGCGGCATGCGCCGAACGCGCGGGGCATCGACACCGGCACGAGTCCTGGTCGTCCTATTCCTGGTGGTGCCGACCCTGGTCTCCGCCGTCTACATGTGGATCATGTGGGACCCGGAGCTGTACCTGAAGCAGATTCCCGTCGCCGTCGCCAGCGACGATGTCGGCGGCATCTCCGACGGCAAGGCTCAGAACATGGGCACCGAGATCCTCGACACCCTGGTGTCGGGTGGTGAGCTGCAGTTCCATCGGGTCAGCAGCGACGAAGCGGTGCGGGGTCTGCGGGAGAGCCGGTACGCCTTCTCGGTCGTCATCCCCGCGGAATTCACCCGCAGCGTGCTGAGCGTGACCGACCCGGTGCCCCAGCGCGCTCGAATCGCGGTGTACTACAACGACTTCAACGGCACGCTCGGCCCCGCCGTCGCCAATAGTGTCGTCGCGGACGCGCAGAACCAGATCGCGGCCACGATCGGCCGCGGCTACGCCTCCCAGATCCTGATCGGCGTCAACAGCCTCGGCTCCGGAATCGGCGACGCCGCGCGCGGCGCGACCCAGCTGGCGCAGGGCACCGCGCAACTGGCCGACGGCTCCGGACAGCTCTCGACCGGACTCGACGAGGCCGCCACCGGCGCGACGCAACTGGTCGCGGGCGTCGGCGAACTCCACACCGGCACCGTGCAACTCGCCGACGGCGCGCACGAACTGGTCACCGGCACCGATCAACTCGGCACGGGCGCGACGCAGATCCGCGACGGCGTGGACCAGATCATCACGCCGCTGCTGGATGCCCTCCAGCCCGCCGGACAGTTCTCGACCCAGCTGAACCCGCTGCTCGACGAGCTGAGCAAGAACGCCGATCCGGCGCTGGCCGACGCCATCACCCAGCTGAAGGACCTGATCGGCCAGGTCCACCCCGGCGATCCCGACTCCCTGGTCGGCCAGCTCACCCAATTGCGCGACGGCACCAAGGAATTGGCGCGCCAGCTCACCGACCCCAAGGCCGAGTACCGCGCAGGCGTTCTCGCCCTGGCCGATGGCGCGACCCAATTGCGGGACGGCGCGGGCCAATTGGGCACCGGTGCGACCGAACTGTCTACCGGTCTGCGCCAGCTGTCCGACGGCGGCAAGGAACTCCGCGCGGGTGTCACCCAATTGGACGAGGGTGCAACCCAACTCGACACCGGCCTGCGCGACGGCGCCGCGGCCGCACCCCAGATCACCGACCCCGCCGCCTCGGCCGACGTGATCGCCCAGCCGGTCACCATGGAAATCCGCAATCAGGAACCGAGCCAGGTGGTGCGCGGCGGCGACCGCAGCCACAAGGAGATCTCCCGCGGCGCGGGCCCGGTCCTGGTGGTGATGTGCGCCTTCCTGGCCGCCATCGTGCTCTGGATGCTGTTGCGCCCGTGGCGTGGTCCCGCGACCGGCCGCACCCCGTGGCGCCGCGCCGCCACCCCGCTGCTGCGCGGCTCCGCGGTCGGCGCGGCCGGGGTCATCGTCCTCGCCGCGCTGGCGGCCGCCTACGGCAGCTCGGCCGGCTGGTCCCCGCAGCACTGGCCCGTCGTGGCGGCCGTGATCGCCTTGGTCGGCGCGGTGGCCGCGGTGACCACCCAGGCGTTCATCGTCCTGTTCGGCCGGGTCGCCGGCTCCATCGCCGCCTTCTCCTTCTACATGTTCCAGATCTTCACCTTCGGCGGCGTATTCCCCGCGGGCACAACGCCGCCCGCGTTCCGCCCCTTCGAGGACATCGCCCCGATGACCTACGCCCGCCGCGCGATCATCCGCGCCGACATCGCCCTCTACGACACCATGTTCTGGACGTCGATCGCTGTCCTGCTGGTCATGCTCGCCGCGGCCTTCGGAATCATGCTGGCTGCCCGCCACTTCGCCACCACCTGCCCCGACCCCACCCTCGACCCCGCGCCCGAACCCCTGCATCCAGCCGCATCCCCGGCCGGAAAACACCTCTGATCAGCAGATTAGGTGCCTCCTCCCGTCCCTGTGTACGGTTGTTCTTACCGACGCGGGGTGGAGCAGCTCGGTAGCTCGCTGGGCTCATAACCCAGAGGTCGCAGGTTCAAATCCTGTCCCCGCTACC
>NZ_JBHXMY010000731.1:0-2564 GCF_042720195.1 Nocardia sp. NPDC058497
CCTCTACCTCGCCCTCATCCAGCAGGCATTCACCATCGCCGAGCGGTGCCCAGTGGTAATCGACGCACCATTCCTGGGATACATCCGAACCGCCGCGCAACAAGGCATCCGGCTGGCTGACTACATCCGGTCAGTCGCCGATACATCCGACATCGCGATCCGCACCGTGTGGGTGAACACAGACACCGACCGGATCCGTGACCGAATGCAGCATCGCGGCGCCGAACGCGACGAGCCGAAACTCTCGGACTGGAACAGCTACCGCGACTCGGTCCTGCACTCCGACCTCGCCGACGCCGGCCCGGCCGTCACCGACCACATCATCGCCAATTGAAACCGCCACCACCCCACCATCACCGAGGACACCGATCTGTGCTCGACGACACCCACCTGTCGAGGCTGCTGGAGACCTCGATCGACCCCGTCGTCGACCTCGGCGCACGGCACTCCTGGACCCTGCACCGCGCGACCACCGGCAACGGTCAGCGGGTCTTCGTCAAAGCCGCCGCCGACTGCGGACCCATTCTCACCGCGGAGGCCGCCGGCCTGCGCTGGCTCGCCACCGGCACCAAGTCAAGCCCCGTAGCCGAAGTTCTCGCCGTCGACGAGAAGATGCTCGTGCTGCCCGGGCTGGCGCCCCAGGCCTCCACAGTCGAGGCAGCGCGACGATTCGGCCAGGACCTGGCGACTGTGCACTCCCGCCCGTCCGAGGCCTTCGGCGCCGACTGGAACGGCTACATCGCCGACCTTGCGCTGGACAACACACTCTCGACTCAGCCATGGAGTACCTGGTACGCCGAAGCTCGACTGCTGCCCTACCTGCGTGACGGCCACCAGCACCTCGAACCCGCCGAGATCCGGCTGACGAGAAGGTCATCGCCAGGATCGATTCCCTGGCCGGTCCCACGGAGCCACCGACCCATATCCACGGCGATTTGTACCAGCGAATCCTGGCCGAGGAACTGCTCTACGCCCGAGAGTTCAACAGCGAGGATGTCCGCTCTTCCGCGATCGCTGTCTGGAACATCCACTACAACTACCACCGCCCGCACAGCGGCGCTGGTGGATGGCCGCCAGCATCTCGGCTCCGGGACGGCGTCACTAACGTCCAGCCCTCATACAGCTAGCCACCGCCTCACTCGGCGGCCGTGCATACACACCGACTCGAAAATCGCTGGCCACCAAAAGGTGTTCGACACCAGGATGCTCGCATGGCCAACGATGCGAGCACCGCCCAGCGGATCATCTGGCGCGATCTTCCCGAACCGGCACGCCGCGCAATCGAGGCTCGCCTCGGTGCGCGGGTGCGCTCAGCATTGACTCAACCCGGCGGGTTCAGCCATGGCCTGGCGGCCAGGCTGTTCCTCGACAATGACCAGGCGGTGTTCGCGAAAGCTCTCAACATCGACGACCCGCTCATCACGATGTACCGCACCGAAGCGACCACCGCCGCGCGACTGCCAACGCAGGTACCGGCACCGAAGATGCTGGCCACGATCGAGACCGACGGCTGGCTGATCAAAGTCTTCGAGAACATCAGCGGCGCGCACCCACGGATCGAGGATCCGATCGAGCTCGCAGCGATGCTGGCCGCCGTCGAGCAAATGTCACAGGCGCTGTCGCCGACCCCGCTGCTGGACGTGCCAAGGATCGACGACCTCTACGGAGCGAAACTGACAGGGTGGCGTCATTTCGCCCAACACGGGCCACCCCCCGGCCGCACACACTGGTCACGACACAACCTGGACCGGCTCGCCGACCTGGAAAGCACCTGGTCGGCCACAGCCGCAGGAGATACGTTGCTGCACACCGACCTTCGCCCCGACAACATGCGATTGCGACCAGAAGGAGCTGTGGCTATCGTCGATTGGGCGTGGCCATGCACGGGGGCGGCATGGGTCGATCTGGTCATGTTCGCACCAGCAATCGCCGACAAAGACATCGATCCGGACCCGATCCTGGCCACCCACCCAGTCACCCGGGGCATCGACCCGGCCTCCATCAACGCTCTCCTCTGCGGGCTCACTGGCTACTGGGCGAACGCAAGCCGTCAACCGCCACCTCCACACGCACCCCACCTGCAGGAACACCGTGCCCGCGCCGAGCTCGTGACCACGCGCTGGTTGCAACGTCGACTCGGCTGGACCTGAAACCCGGTCAGCAGATTGCTGTTCTGCCTGGGGCAGGCGCCGTTGGGCCCCTGCCCCGGTACCGGGACGGCATCTCATTCGACGATGTGATGCAAGGCTCCGTGTACCCCGATCCGCTCAGACACACCACAGCGATTGAGCAGCAAAGTTGTTCAGATCACTCACTCGGTAATATGGCACTGCTGCTGGCGGTGGGCCGGTTCTCCGATCCACCTATGGATACCCAGGATCAGAGCGCGACCTGATCGACCGCGGCCTGATCCCAGCCGGCTACCTCGACCCGCTCAAAGCCCGAGTCCTGCTTGCGGCCCTCGTCACCGGCGGACAGGACAAATCGGCGATCCACCCGGCGTTCTCCGTGGCCGGGGTCTTCGAGAGCACCGAGATGCTGTCTCGTTTACACAGAGACCCGCC
>NZ_JBHXMY010000732.1:0-2556 GCF_042720195.1 Nocardia sp. NPDC058497
GTCAGTTGTGTATAAGCCACCGCGGCCCAACCTCATCGTCGGCACCGTCGGCAACGGCAAACACGCGAGTTTCGTGGACGAGAACCTCGAGCGCCTCGGCTGCCGCGCCGACCGCGAGCCCGGCGAGAACGCCCGCCGCCTCGCCGTCATCGCCGCGGCGACCGTGCTGTGCGGCGAGCTGTCGCTGATGGCCGCACAGACCAATCGCGGGGAATTGATGCGCGCCCACACCCAATTCGAGCGGTCAACCACGAGCAACGGAACACAGCTATGACTACAACTCCGGTCGGCATCCACGACCTGTCGTTCGCCACCACCCACTACGCCCTCGACCACGCCGTCCTCGCCGAAAGGCTCGGGGTGGATCGCGACAAGTTCTACCTCGGCATCGGCCAGGAGAAGATGAGCGTCGCCGCGGCCGACGAGGACATCGTCACCATCGCCGCGGCCGCCGCGCAGCCCATCCTCGAGCGCCACGGCACCGACAATATCCGCACCGTGCTGCTGGCCACCGAGACCGGTGTCGACCAGTCCAAAGCCGCTGCGCTGTACCTGCATTCGCTGATCGGGCTGCCCAACGCCGCGCGCGTGGTCGAGCTCAAGCAGGCGTGCTACGGCGGCACGGCGGGCCTGCAGTTCGCCGCGGGCCTGATCGCGCGCGACCCGTCGCAGCGGGTGCTGGTCATCGCCGCCGACATCGCCAAGTACGAGCTCGACACCCCGGGCGAACCGACCCAGGGCGCGGCCGCCGTCGCGATGCTCGTCAGCGCGAATCCGGCCATCCTGCAACTGGATCCGCAGTCCGGGCTCTACAGCGCCGACATCATGGACTTCTGGCGCCCCAACTACCGGACCGCCGCCATCGTCGACGGCAAGACCTCGGTCAACGCCTACCAGAAGGCCGCCCAGGAGGCCTGGACCGACTACCGCCGCCAGGGCGGGCGGGACCTGTCGGAGTTCGCCGCGTTCTGCTACCACCAGCCCTTCACCAAGATGGCCTACAAGGCGCACCGCCACCTGCTGGAGAGCCAGGGCCACACCGTCGACGCCGCCGCGATCGAGGCCGCGATCGGCGACACCACCCGCTACAACCGCACGGTGGGCAACAGCTACACCGCCTCGCTCTACCTCGGCCTGGCATCGCTGCTCGATCACGCGGGCGACCTGACCGGCCGGGCCCTGGCCATGATCAGCTACGGATCGGGCAGCGTCGCCGAATTCTTCAGCGGCACAGTGCAGCCCGGTTACCGTGAGCACCTGCGGACCGAGGCGAACCGGGTCGCGATCAGCTCCAGGGAGCTGCTGGACTACGACCACTACCTGCGGCTGCACGAGGCCACCTCGCCCAGCGACGGCGCGTACCACGCCATGCCGGAGGAAACCCGTCGCCCGTACCGGCTGGCCGCCGTCTCCGGCCACAAACGCATCTACGAATCTCGCTGAGGGTCTCCACATGAGCAACAACGATTCTTCGACGTCCGCGGCCGACCGGCAGGCGGCCGACGCGGCCCGTCGCCACTTCCAGGTCCTGATCGTCGGCAGCGGGTTGTCCGGTCTCGGCACGGCCATCCAGCTGAGCGAGCACGGACTGACCGATTTTCTTGTCGTCGAGCGCGGCGCGGACGTGGGTGGAACCTGGCGGGACAACACCTACCCGGGCGCGGGCTGTGACGTGCAGTCCCACCTCTACTCGTACTCGTTCGCCCTGAACCCCGACTGGTCTCGCTCGTTCTCGCCGCAGGCCGAGATCGAGCGGTACCTGCAGGGGGTGGCCGACCGATTCGGCGTGCGTGACAAGCTCCTTTTCGATTGCACGATGACCGGTGCGCGCTGGAGCGACGCCGAGAGCCGGTGGGAGATCGACACCAGCAAAGGCGGATTCACGGCCGACTTCCTGGTCTCGGCGGCGGGTGTGCTTGCCGAACCGAATCTTCCCGATATCAAGGGGATCTCGAGTTTCGAGGGCGAGATCTTCCACTCGGCGCGCTGGAACCACGACGCGAGTCTGGCGGGCAAGAAGGTCGCCGTCATCGGCACCGGATCGTCCGCGGTGCAGATTGTGCCGTCGATCGCGCCCGAGGTCGATCGCCTCGATGTGTACCAGCGCACCGCGACCTGGGTGATGCCGCAGCTGAATCGGCCATACCTGGCGCCGGAGCGCTTCGCGTTCAAACATGTACCCGGCCTGCAGCGACTGATCCGGGGGCTGATCTACCTCAGCCGCGAAGTGTTCGTGGTGACACAGGCGAAATACCCGAGGACCGGCCTGCTGCTGGAATTGGTCGGGCGGGCAAAGATGCGGATCGAGATCCGGGACCCGGAGCTGCGACGCAAGGTGCTGCCCACACACCGTATCGGCTGCAAACGCATGCTGGTGTCGAACAAGTTCTACGGTGCGCTCGATCGTGACAACGTCGATCTCGTCACCGACGGGATCGCCGAGGTGCGCGGCCGGTCGATCGGGTACCATGACCGCCCCGAAAAGGAATTACACCCCCACAGTCAGGCCACCCGCGTACCCAGAGCCCATTAGCCCACCAACAACCAAAACACCCG
>NZ_JBHXMY010000733.1:0-2555 GCF_042720195.1 Nocardia sp. NPDC058497
ATTCTCGAATCCGCAAAGGAATCGACGCAACTGTGGGTGTGGCCCTGGTCGGAGTTGGCATAGGAGTCGTCTTCGCCGATAGCCGGTAAAACCGGCTGAGCCGCGCGGGGCAAACTGTTCATATTGAATCATCGAAGGCCAATATATATCGATGTTGGCCGCTGCTTTTGCTGTGCATATCTCGGGGGAAAATTGAACCAAAACGGCAATCTTGACAGATCACCATCGACTCGCTCGCTTTCCACCGCCAGGGTCGCTACCACCACGGCAGGCGGCCACCGGTGGGATCCGCCCGTGATTGGGTTGGCCGTGCATGCTCTGCTCGACCGTGCGTTCCCGCACCGCGACCGGATCCTGCTCGCATACCGCAACACAACGGGGATGGTTGACCTCAGTGGCATCGATCCCGACCAAGCCACGCTCGCAGATCTGGCCACGTTCTGCGCCCAAGCGCCTGAGGCGAGCCCTGGTGTCGGCGGCCATCTGATCGTGATTGACGGCGGTGCCAGTGCGGCGGCAACGACAGACCCTGACACGAGGTTGGAATTCGACACCTGCGACAGCGCTGTCCGCATGACCACCGAGCTGGGGGTCGACGAGCAAGAGTTGATCGACGTGGTGAACCTCGTGTGGCCTTTGCTGGCCGCCGCGGACCCGGATGTCCCGCTTCAACAGATCGTCAGTAGCGCCGCCGCACAGATCTTGTCGACTCGAACCTCGGCGCCCTATGGCGATCCACCGCTGTTCCTCACCCGCTTCCTGGATCTGGTCCGACGCCATCCACATCGGATAGCTGTCGAGACTGCCGATCATGCGATTACCTACCAGGAACTGAACGCTGTCGCCGACACCATCGCCAGTACCTTGGAAGCTCACGGTGCGGGCCCCGGGCGTGTGGTGTTGCTGATCCCACGCCGAGACGAGTATCTGGTCGCGATGATGGTGGCGACGTTCAAAGTCGGCTCGGCGCTCGCGATCACGAATCCAACAGCACCGCAAGCATTCCTGCGTGAGTGCATCAACGCAGCCCGCGCGGATCTCGTCGTCGACCTAGCTGGAATCGGATTTCCCGACGCCCTCTCCGAGGTACCCACGACACCACAGCACGGCCAGCGCTATGACAGTGAACGACTGTCCGGCGACGACTGCGCGGTGGTGACCTTCACGTCCGGTACATCAGGGACACCGAAAGCTGTTCGAGGCCGCTACCGCTCGCTGACGTACTACTTCGACTGGATGGACGAGCATCTCGGCCTCCTCGCCGATGCAAGGTTCGGAATGTGCTCGGCGCTGGGGCACGACCCGCTGCAACGTGATGTGATGACCCCGCTCTACCTCGGCACCACAGTGGTCGTCCCGCCTGAAGCCGAGCTGACCTCGCATGGCGGCCTCGCGCGTTGGCTCGCCGAGACCGACACGCAAGTGGCGTGTGTCAATCCGTCGGCAATCGCGCTGCTCACCGCCGCCGACCGGCAGCTACCGGCCCTGCGTGTGGTGTTCCTGGTCGGTGCTGCTCTGACTCGCCCTCAAGTGCAGTCGCTGGCGAGGATCGCACCCTCAGCGCGACTGGTAGCGCTCTACGGTTCTACTGAAACACAGCGAGCTGTGGCCTTTTTCGACATCGACACCAGCGCTGAGGCTATCGAGAAGCTCCCAGATGTGATCCCGTCCGGTCGCGGCATGGCGGATGTGGACGTGCTGGTACTGACTGGCGCTGGCAGTGTCTGTCTGCCGTGGCAGAGCGGCCAGATCGGAGTTCGTTCGCCGCAGATCGCGCTGGGCTACGCCGGTGACCCGGAGATGACAGCAGCGAAATTTCGCATCGGCCTGCCCACCGGGACTCCACCACACGATCACACACCCACATATCTGACCGGAGACATCGGCTATTCGACACCACGACACGGTGTCCACTATCTCGGACGCGCCGATGCACAGGTAAAGATCAACGGGCACCGGATCGAGCTCGACCATGTCACTGCCAAGGCACGTGCCACGGCGGCGGTCCGGGACGCGGCCGCGATCGTTGCCGACGTCGCCGGCGCACCAGCGCTGGCACTGTTCCTCGTCCCTGAGAACCCGGCAATCAGATTCGAGGCGACCGCGTTTCGTGCCTTGCTGGCCGAACAACTGCCGTCGCACATGCTGCCGACAAGGGTCATCACCCTCCATGAACTGCCGATCACGCGCAACCAGAAGGTCGACACCACCGCTTTGGCCCGCCACCTCGCGCCGCCAGCGCAGGACGAGGTAGACCAACGGCGCGACGGCCAGGCAGCACATCTTGTCCGGAACTACCTATACCGGCTGACGGGCGACACCGATCCGGATCCCTCGATTCCGCTGCGCGAGCTCGGCGTCGACTCACTACGGTTGGCGGCATTGCTCAGCCAACTGCCTGGTCCTGCCTCAGGCGCACACGCGGCAACCACGGCTTTGACCGCTGCCCAGCTTGTGGATGCGGTCAGCGTCGGCCTCGATGCACCAGAGGTGCCGGACGACGACCTCTCAGGCGATCAAGGCCGATATCGCGGCCAAGGAGGAAGAGCTCGAGG
>NZ_JBHXMY010000734.1:0-2550 GCF_042720195.1 Nocardia sp. NPDC058497
ATATTAATTAAAGACTAGACGGACTGGGCCATAGATCTATTTTTCTTCTTTTACGGTTTCCAGCCGCGCCTGCAGTTCGGCGATGAGCTCCTGCAGTTCGATATCCGATAGCCGTTGCAGCGGATCGAGTGCAGGCTGCGCGGTGGTCTGCGGGTGGTCACGGATCCATTGTTCGATGACCGCACGTCCGGTGGTGTCGAGGGCGCGCCAGTCGCGGCGCAGCATCGCCAGCGCGGTGGCCGGTGGCCGCGTAGTGGTGATGTGGGCGCAGCGGGCCGCGATGTGTTCGGTGGGTTCGTGTTCGGGGATGCCGGGGTGGCCGTGGTCGCGGCAAGGCTGACACAGTCCGTCGTCGGATCGACGTGGCGCGGCCGGGCCAGCGTCGGTGTGCGAGCGTTCCAGGCTGCACTCGACACAGGCAAGGCCCGCGAGGGGCCGCACGGCGGCTCGGTCGTAGTCAATCGGGAAACCCGTATCCGGTCGCCTTGCGTCGCCGCGCTCATCGAATTTGTTCAGGTGCTGGTCGAGGTTCTCGGCGTGGTAAGCCTCGGCGATGTCCAGTCCCGCGGCTTCGATTGGGTCGAAGGGAGCGCTCGCGATGGTCGGATCGATACGTTCGCGATGATCGCGGGGGCTCGGCCGAGCGACCCGAGTCTGGTCCTCGGCACGCTGATAGACCCCCGGATCGGTCGCTGGTGTACAGGCCTGGATGAGGTCGCGGTGCTGCGGGAACTGTTCGGCAGCCCACCGCAACCGGGCCGAGGCGACCGGGAAGCTGTGGCGGTAAAGGGTTTCGGCGATCGCGGTGAGCACAGCCTTCTGCTCATCGGTCAGCGTGGCGTGCAGATCGCGGAACTCCGCGATGGCATCGTCTACCTGCCCTGCGGCGAAGAGTGCGGCGACGCGGTCGAGGTGCTCGGCTGAGGTGCGGGGCGCCGACTCTTCGTCGCCGATGGCTGCGTCGACCGCACCGGAGAAGGGCTCAGTGATGGGTGCCAGAGTGGTTGTGGGCTCCTGGGGCGGTGGCGGCTGCGCCGCGGGTGAGGGCGAAGCCAACCGGTCGGTAGTGAGGGGGTTGGGTACCGAGTAGTCATCGGGAGCGTGGAGCAGGGTGTCGATGCGCCAGCTCAGCGTGGAGGTGAGCTGGTCAGCGCGCAGCGGTGGCGCGTCGGTTGGTTGAGCGGCCTGCAGGAGTTCGTGGGCGGTCGCCAGCAGATCTCTCGGCACCCAATCGCCGGCTGCGCGTTCGACGGCGGCGACCAGACGCGGCCAGCCTGCGTCAGCGACGACCTGGGAGGCGATATCAGGGCCGAGTACGTCCTCGAGATCCCTGAACCAATCCGGCCGCAGCCGGGCACCGTAGGGAGTATCGAGCGCGGAAGCCTCGAGTTCCAGTCGCGCCCACAGCGCGGCGGCAGGCATCTCATCAGGCAATGAGCGTTCGTGGGCGGCCGTGGCGAGCAGGGTTCCGATGTCGAGACCGGCGCGGGCGGCGAGGTCGATCTTGTCCGCGATCACCGGCCAATACGGGTCGCCGCCGATACGGGGGTCGATACGGTCGAGAACTTCACGCCACCGATGCCGAGGCAGATCCGGATCACCCAGCACCGCCAGAACACGGGCGTCGAGCTGCTGCTGGTGCGCTTGCTCGAGCAGAGTGTGACGTCGGGGGCCGGTCGTTCGGTGATCGGCGTCGGGGATCTTCAGCCCAGCCCGCCACACCGCGAGCTCGCCGAGCAGGCGCGGGTCGGTGCGCAGCAGGGGCCGTGCCCACGCCGGTGCGGTGGTTGCGGTCCACGCGCGGGTGGCATCGGCAATCTGGCTGGCGAGAGATGCGACGATACGATGTCGCGCGAGAACCGGCTCTGAAATGCTGTCGTCGACGGTTCCGGTAGGCAGTCCCGGGGTCCACGGCAGCGGCCCGATGCCGGCTGAATGTGCTCCCGTCGGGTCCAGACGCCAGTCGAGCACGGCGGCGGGATCGAGCGCGGTGTCGAGCTCGCGCGCGTTCACCGCAGCGCGCAGTTCGGCGGCTGGGTCGGCGCCGGAAAGCGCGATGAGCGCCAGATGCTGACGCAGCACGGAGTAGGCGGGACTGTCGGTGAGGCCGTCGACGAGCTCATCGGCGAGACGATCCAGCGCGACCAGTCGTGTTTCACCGAGTGCTGCTTCTGCCGCCAGGCCCACGGTGTCGAGGTAGATATCGATCGCCGCACCGATCCGCTGGTGCGGATCGAGCGCATCTCGGAGTTCGGTGTGCGCTGATTTCTGTCCGCCGTCGTGATCGAGAATTCGGGCCAGATGTTCCACCGCGGTGTGTGGAAAGTGTGCGGGTTCGGTGAATATCGCGCCCTCTTCGCCGTCCAACGCGGTGACGATGTAGGCATGATTCGCGTGCACACCGCGGGTCATCGCGACGTAGAACTGCTGCCGCGACTCACTCCCGGAGAGCGCGACGTGGCAGGTGTCGGCGGTGAGTCCCTGCGCGGAAACGATACACCCCCCGTATCCGCTGTGCCAGGGGGCCCCCCCCTAAAACCCCCCGAGGCC
>NZ_JBHXMY010000735.1:0-2550 GCF_042720195.1 Nocardia sp. NPDC058497
GGGCCGACGTTACGGCTGGTCCGTGTCGGCGCCGACGTGGCAGATCTCGCCGTCGTAGCCCTCGCGCCGCAGCGTCTGCGCCGCGGTGGCACCGGCGACACCGGTGCCGACGATGACGATCCTGGCGCTCATCCGCGACTCACCTCGAGCATCTCGAAGTCGGCCTTGGCGGCGCCGCAGTCCGGGCACGACCAGTCGTCGGGGATGTCGTCCCAGCGGGTGCCCGGCTCGATGCCGTCCTCGGGCCAGCCCAGCGCCTCGTCGTATTCGAATCCGCACTGCACGCAACGGAACAGCTTGTAGTCGCTCATCGCGAAACCTCCTCGCTCAGCTGGAAATCGAGCTTCTCGCGGACACCGCAATCGGGGCAGCACCAGTCGTCGGGAATCGCCGACCATGCCGTGCCAGCGGGGAAACCCTCACGGGGAGCGCCGATTCGCTCGTCGTAGCGGTAGTCGCACACGGGACAGAGGTAGGCAGCCATCAGCGCGCTCCGTACTTCGCCAGGACCTTGTCCCGCTTGGCGGGCTGGATGTTCACGCGGGTGATGTCGCCGTCGTAGTGCGCGAGCACGCGCGGGTCCATCACCTTGCGCCACAGCGGCGTCAGATAGGCCAGGCCGATCAGGCTGGCGTAGCCGCTGGGGAGTTCGGGCGCGCCGTCCATGTGCCGCAGCGTCTGATAGCGCCGGGTCGGGTTGGCGTGGTGATCGCTGTGCCGCTGCAGGTGGTAGAGGAAGATGTTGGTGACGATGTGGTCGGAGTTCCAGCTGTGCTCGGGGGTGCAGCGCTCGTAGCGACCCGAGGCGGTCTTCTGCCGGAGCAGACCGTAGTGCTCGAGGTAGTTCACCGTCTCCAGCAGCGAGAATCCGTACACCGCCTGGATCAGCAGGAACGGCAGGATCACCGGACCGAACACCGCGACCAGCACCGCCCACAGCACCACCGTCATCAGCCACGCGTTGAGCACATCGTTGTGAATCGTGAACGGCCCCTTGCCGAGTCGCTCGAGGCGGGTGCGCTCGAGCTCCCACGCCGAGATCAGGCTGCCCCACACGCTGCGCGGCAGGAAGGTCCAGAACGACTCACCGAAGCGGGCGCTGGCCGGGTCCTCCGGGGTGGACACGCGCACGTGGTGGCCGCGATTGTGCTCGATGTAGAAGTGGCCGTAGCCGGTCTGGGCGAGGGTGATCTTCGACAGCCAGCGCTCCAGCTCGTCCTTCTTGTGGCCGAGTTCGTGCGCGGTGTTGATGCCGATGCCGCCCATCGCGCCGATGGTGAAGGCCAGGCCGATCTTCGAGACGAGGCCGAGGCCACCGTCGATGCCGAGCCAGGACAGGTTGTCGGCCGACCACAGGTAGCAGGCGAAGACCAGGCTCACCAGCTGCAGCGGGATGTAGGCGTAGGTGCAGTACCGGTAGTACCGGTCGTTCTCTAGCAGCTCCATCACCTCCTCCGGCGGGTTCTTGCCGTCGGGGCCGAAGAAGCGATCCAGGATCGGCAGCAGCACGTACACCAGCAGCGGCCCCAGCCACCACCAGACCGGCGCGACCGACTCCAAGCCCAGCTGGTTGAAGGCCCACACGAAGGCCGAGGCCAGCAGCGCGGAACTGGGCGCGACCAGGCCGAACAGCCACAGGTAGCGCTTGGGGTCGCGCCAGTGCAGTACTGCCGTCGACCCTTCGTGGTCGTCGATGCGAGATGTCGTCATTGTCATTCTCCTGGTCGCCGAGACAGCAGCTCGGATATTGCCGTGTTCGTTTACAACATAGCCGAATGTGTTCTCATTGAATACAACGTTTGAGAGAATGTCAATGACGAAGCAGAATCGATAGCACATGTACGATGGCCGGGTGGTCGAATCGCCGAACTTCCAAGCCGAGATGCGTCAGCTGTTGCGCGACCGCATGCTCGATGCCGCCCGCACGATGGTCGTCACCGAGGGGTGGGGCGCGGTCAACATGTCGCGCGTGGCCAAGGAGGTCGGTATCAGCAGGCCCGTCCTCTACAAGGAGATCGGCACCAAGCAGGCGCTCGCGGACGCGCTGATCGAGCGCGAGCTCGTGATCTACCTGGCCGGGATCGGCGAGACGCTGGCCGAGCATCCGGCGGACGCGCTCGCGGGCATGACCGCGGCCGCGGACTACACCCTGCGCAACGCCGGCGACAACACGTTGATCAAGGCCGTGCTCTCGGGCCGTAGCGAAGGCGACACCGCCCTGCTGCCCGCCCTGATGAGCGACCCGGAACCGGTCCTCGGTCGCGCCGTCGCGGCCCTGACCGGCACCGCGCGCGAGCGCTACCAGCTCGCCGAGCTGTCCGACGACGAACTCACCTCGGTCGTCGAGGTCATGGTCCGCCTGACCCTGAGTCACCTGTTCCAGCCGACCGGCAGCGTCGACCGCGCGGTGGCCCAGATCGGCACCGTGCTGGCAGGCGTACTGCCCGCCGCCTGACGACGGCGGGCAGCGGGCTCACAGCCGCGCATTCACCTGCCCGGCCGCGTTCGCGAACGCCCAGCCGTAGGCGCCGTGCGCGGTCGGGAAAATAC
>NZ_JBHXMY010000736.1:0-2538 GCF_042720195.1 Nocardia sp. NPDC058497
GGGTCTATGACTGCCACTTCGTCGAAGCACTATCACACGCGATCGGAGAGCTACGGGTTTTCAGCGTCGTCGTGGCGGGCATGGCAACTCTGGCGAAGGCCGGTATCGGATTGGGCATCGTTACCGCCCAGGCTCGCGGTCGACTCCGCTACCTGGTCCCACCCGAGGTAACCGATCTTGTCGACGTCGTCATCGCTCACGAAGACGCGCCGGCCAAGCCTGCCCCGGATGGGATCCTGGCCGCCTGTGCGCGGCTCGAGGTCCCTCCTGAACGGACATTCTTCATCGGAGATCGAACAACCGACGTGAGAGCGGGGCGGGCTGCCGGAGTCATCACCGTCGGCGCGAGCTGGGGAATGGCTGGCGAGGCCGCTCTGCGGCGCGAAGGCGTCGACTTGGTACTCACGGCGCCGGACCAAGTCGGTCCCTCCGTCCTGGCTCAGCTCGACAGCCGAGGCGGACTCGCCGACGGGTGATTGGGCATCACGAAGCCCTGAACAGCCGGATATCCGCTGTTCAGGGCACGTGAAAACCACTGGACCAGCCAGCCTGGCACTGACAGCATTACCCATCACCCAAGCTCCAACTGCTGCTGGCACGAGCCGCAGCCAATCCACATCCACCCTAGGAAGGCGTATATGCACTCGGCCGACATCAGTAGCCGTGCCCTTCGGTTCTTCGAGAATCGCGGTCACACGGTGGTGCCCTCCGCACCGCTGATCGCTGACGACCCGACCCTGCTGCTGATCAACGCCGGCATGGCACCGTTCAAGCCGTACTTCCTGGGCGAGGCCCCACCGCCCTACAAGCGGGCCACCAGCCTGCAGAAGTGCGTCCGAACCGTCGACATCGAAGAAGTCGGCAAGACCAGTCGCCACGGCTCGTTCTTCCAGATGTTCGGCAACTTCTCCTTCGGAGACTATTTCAAAGAGAAGGCGATCCCGTTCGCCTGGGAGTTCATGACCACATCGATCTCCGACGGCGGCCTCGGCCTGCCCGAGGACAAGCTGTGGGTGACGGTGTACCTCGACGACGACGAGGCCGAACACATCTGGCGCAACGAAATCGGTGTGCCGGCCGAGCGAATCCAACGCCTCGGGATGTCCGAGAACTTCTGGTCGATGGGAGTGCCGGGGCCATGCGGTCCGTGCTCGGAGATTTGTTTCGACCGGGGTCCCGCGTTCGGTCGTGACGGCGGCCCCGTCGCGAACGACGAGCGCTACCTGGAGATCTGGAACCTGGTGTTCATGCAGAACATCCGAGGAGAAGGACCAGCCAAAGAGGGTTACCCGATCCTCGGGGATCTGCCCTCGAAGAACATCGACACCGGGTTCGGGCTCGAACGGATGGCCGCGCTGCTCCAGGATGTCCCCACGATCTTCGACATCGACACGACTCGTCAAATCCTCGACCTGGCAGCGGCTCTCAGCGGCGCCGAATACGGTGCCAGTGTCCAGAACGACGTCTCACTGCGCGTCGTCGCCGATCACATCCTGACCAGCGTGATGTTGATCGGCGATGGCGTCACGCCGTCCAACGATGGCCGCGGCTACGTCCTGCGGCGCATTCTGCGACGCGCTGTCCGCATGATGCGTCTGCTCGGCACCGTCGACCCCGTGGTTCACGAACTCGTCGCGAAGACGATTCAGGTCATGGGCACTGCCTACCCCGAACTGGTGAGCGGGCACGAGCGAATCGACCGAATTGCTGTGGCTGAGGAATCGGTATTCGCCCAGACCTTGAAGGCGGGGACCACGATCTTCGATCTGGCGGCTGCCGAAGTTCGCGACAGCGATCGTCTTGTCCTGCCAGGTGACAAAGCCTTTCAACTCCACGACACCTACGGCTTTCCCATCGATATCACCCTGGAGATGGCGGCCGAGGCGGGTTTGACGGTAGACGAGACCGGTTTCCGCAGGCTGATGGAAGAGCAGCGTGCGCGAGCCAAGGCCGACGCGGTGAGACGAAAGACCGGTGGAACGGGCGACAGCGGTGTCTACCGCGACCTGCTCGCTATCGGCCCCACCGAATTCACGGGCTACACCGAACTCGAATCCGAGGCCGTCATCCGCGGTCTGATCCGTGATGGTGAGCGCGTTGCCGCCGCGACCGAAGGTGACGTCGTCGAGATCGTTCTCGACCGCACACCGCTCTACGCCGAATCCGGCGGTCAGGAGAGCGATGCCGGCTTCATCGTCGCCGGTGATGCCGAGCTGGATGTACTCGACGTACAGAAGGTCGCACGCAAACTGTGGGTCCACCAAGTACGCGTCCGAAACGGTGACGTGACCGAGGGACAGCAGGTCGTCGCCAAAGTCGATCCAGAGTGGCGCATCGGTGCCCGGCAAGCTCATTCCGGGACACACATCGTTCACGCCGCGCTGCGCCAGGTCCTCGGCCCGACCGCCCTACAGAGCGGCTCCTACAACAAACCCGGCTACCTTCGACTGGACTACTCCTGGACCGGCGCTCTGTCACGTGAGACCCGCAGCGAGATCGAAGAGGTATCCAACCTGGCTATTCGCCGCGATCTGCCTG
>NZ_JBHXMY010000737.1:0-2518 GCF_042720195.1 Nocardia sp. NPDC058497
CCACAACGCCTTCCGGTGCCGTGTCCAGGCCGCGGGCGCGGTGGCGGCGGATCCGTTGACGTTCGACATCTGTCATCAACCTCGACAGATACGACCCATCCGGAAGCTGCTGCACAACATGCAGTTTCAGACTCGACTGCACCCGCCACAACAGGTCGGCGCCGGTGTCGGCGGCTTCGCACCAGAACTCGTGGCTGAAGAAGCCACGGTCAGCGATCACCAGCATTCCCGGCGTGAAGCCAGCCAGCAGAGCGCGGGCGATGTCGCGTTCACCGGTGGTGACCGCACCGATCTCGGCGTCGATGATCGCGTGGGTGCCGCACTCGCCCAGACCCACGAACTCCACCTTCGGAAACGGATCCTCCAGCGTCGCGTGACTGTTGCCGCGCCCGAACGCCTCCTCGTTGTCGGCAGTGTCATCTGCACCCCGTCGATAGCCATCACACGCCGCCCGGCCAGCCATGCGTCAGGGGTGCCCGCCCCGGCCAGCGGGACCGCGACCCACCCGAACAGTTCCCGCACCGGTTCCTCGCCCAGGCGGGCGCGGGCTTTGCACAACGCAGGCGAGGTCGGGACCTGCCAGTCGGTATCCCCGGCTCGTAGGAACCGCAGGCCCTCGACCAGCTTGCGCATCACTTCCTCGTAGGGGTCGTCGAAGAACAACGTCAACGCCAGCACGAAATACACCACCACCCGCGCCGGCAGCAGCCGCCGCCGCTTCTCGACCCGGCCCGTCTGCGCCAGCACCTCATCGACCAGGTCCGGACCGACTACCCGGGGCAACACACCCAACCCTATCCGGTCGGTCAACCGGCCCACCACCTCCGCACGGATCGGCACGATACACGAAACCGACTGCCCCGCAATGGATCTATATCAGCAGACCGTCATGGCTGCTGGCCAGCTCGAATACCCTGAGTTGACGGCATTGGCATCGAACCCGGGGCGGTTCAGTCGGGAATTCCGGCGGTCGGCCAGTCTTCGAGGCCGAGACTATGCGACTGCGGCGGGCGGCGATGAGGACTTGGGCGAGTCCGATGACGGCATCGGTGAACTCCTCGAACTGACCGGCAAGCAAGTACTGCAGCTCACTGCCTCGGCACGGCGGCCGAGCGTTCAACGATCGATCCCGACGGGCAGAATCGAGCCGTCCCTGGTGTTGCCCCGATTCACGGCCGTGGCGAGCCCGAGGCGACTGCGGGAGCTGCGCAGACTGCGGAGCCCGTGGATCAAAGTTTGGCGTAGCCGCCGGTATTCCAGACATGCCACCGGAATTGGCTCGGGGCCAGGGCGACCCGGTAGGGAATATCGGGTGCGATCGGTAGGGCCAGTACGCGACGCCGACAGCCGTGGCTCCAGACCTCGCGTGCACGGCTGCGTCCGGCCCGTACCTTTCCGTTTCGACTAGAACGCTTGAAGGCCGCGATCAAATGGCGACCACGGGAACTGATAGTGCGACCGGGACGATGAACAGACTGACCAGGAAGACGGTGACCTGACAGGCCAGGTAGCAGCACGCTGACCGCACTGACAGCGTCGTTCAGCCCGCGGACTGGGTGAGTCTGACCATGGCGCGGAAGAGCTCATGCGGCTTCGGCGCACATTTCACGGTCGCAGCCACCGATGAACGACCGTCCATGCCCATACCAGGGCGTGCTGGGTCCATGCCAAGGCCGCTGGGATCGTCACCGTCAACACCGGTGTGTGCCGGAGCTCGTCGGTCATGCTGGACCGCCGAAGTCGGCCGGGGCGATGACGGTCAGGGCTCCGGGCACAGCCGCGAAGTCGGAAGGCCCGCGGACAGCGACCTGGGCACCGGGTTGCTCTGGGATGTCAGCCCAGGCGTTACGGGTAATCCACTGCCCCAACGGTATTCCCAGGAAGACGGTGGTCGCGACGGTGCCGGCGGGGTCACTCATGGTGCTGTGCTCCTATTCGGCTCCCGTCACCGGGCGGTTTGCCGCGCGGCGTCGGCGATTCGTTCATGTTGATGTGCCGGACTCGATGCCGAGCGGAATGCGTTCACGGCCTCCGGCGAAGCTGGTGAGCTGCTCGTCGAGCGTGGTGTGGCCACCGGCCGGCACCATCCCTACAGCCGAACCAAGTGTGACACGAAAGCTATGCGCGGACAACGTGTTTGGTGCCAGGCGGGCGCGGTAGCCGAGCCGAAGCTTGGCATACTTATCGCTACCGGGACGGTATAGGCGTGGAAGCGACTGCGACTGGGGCATCCAGTCGGAAGCACTGTAGAAATGCTCGAAATACCCACTGTCTCAACGTGAATCACCATAGACTGGTGAGAGCCGTCATGTGATGGACGCGAGTCGAGCCGGGCCACGGTAGGGTAGCGGCTCCATGACGTCGCACGGGCTCATTGCGAAATGTCATGGGATCGGTAAGCCGCGGTCGTTGCCACGATTCCCGCTGCCGGTGGAATAGTTCCGCGCCGGCGGCAGTCGTAATACTCCCTGTCACTTAAAAACAAAAGTCGCTGCCCCCCTAAAAATAGGTGTATATA
>NZ_JBHXMY010000738.1:0-2513 GCF_042720195.1 Nocardia sp. NPDC058497
ATCGTGCGTCGACAAATACGAGATGAGACCGCGATTGCGCGGCGGCACCAACGGCCGCGGCGCCGACTTCGACGAGGACGCCCGGCGCTGGGTCCTGCACACCGACGACGGTGGCGAACTGACCGCGCGTTTCGTGATCAGCGCAACGGGGGTGCTGACCCGGCCCAAACTGCCCGACATCCCCGGCATCGAGAGTTTCGCCGGCGTCACCATGCACACCTCACGCTGGGATCACCGGCAGGATCTGCGCGGCAAGCGGGTCGCGATCATCGGCACCGGCGCTTCCGCCGTGCAGGTGATTCCCGAGATCGCACCGGAGGTCGAGCACCTGACGGTGTTCCAGCGCACGCCGATCTGGTGTCTGCCCCGCCCCGACATGCCGTTGCCGCTGCCCGCCCGCCTGGCCTTGAAGGTCCCCGGTGGGCGCACCCTGACCCGGCTGGTGAGCCAGACCTACGTCGAATTCACCTTCCCCCTCGCCGCCCACTACTACCGCTCGCTGCCCACCGCCGCGATCGGGGAACGCGCGGGCCTCGCGCACCTGCGCCGCCAGGTGAAAGACCCGGCCATCCGTGCCGCGCTCACCCCGAAATACGCGCTCGGCTGCAAACGCCCCAGCTTCTCCAACGACTACCTGTCGACCTTCAACCGCCCCGATGTCACCCTCGAGACCACCGCGATCAGCGAGATCACCCCACCGGCGTGCGCACCGCGGCAGGCGCCGAACACACCGCCGACGTCCTCATTCTCGCCACCGGCTTCAAGGTCATGGAATCGGGCAACATGCCGACCTACGACCTGCACGGCGTCGGTGGCCGCGACCTGGAAACCTGGTGGGACGAGAACCGTTTGCAGGCCTACGAGGGCGTGAGCGTCCCCGGCTTCCCCAACTTCTTCTCCATCATCGGCCCCTACGGCTACAACGGCGCGTCCTACTTCACCCTGATCGAGAACCAGACCCGCCACATCTTGCGCTGCCTGCACCACGCCCGCAGCACCGACGCCGACCGCATCGAGATCAGCGAAGCCGCCAACGACCGCTACTTCCGCGAAATGCTCGCCCGCCGCGGCGGCCAGGTGTTCTGGCAGGACAGCTGCGCCACCGCCAACAGCTACTATTTCGACAAACACGGCGACGTCCCCCTCCGCCCCGCCTCCACCCTCGAAGCCGCCTGGCGCAGCGGACATTTCGCCCTCACCGACTACGTCTTCACCTGACCCGTCGCCGACAGAGAAGGGAATCCATGCCGATCCGCGGTGTGCTGTTCGATGTCGACGACACTCTGTTCGACTACTCGGCCTCGGAAGCGGCGGGTCTGCTCGCACACCTGCGTCAGGACGGCCTGCTCGACCGGTTTCCCGATTCCGCCGCTGCCGTCGCCCTCTGGCGTGAGATCACCGAGACCGAGTACGCCCGCTTCGCCGAAGGGGAAGTCTCTTTCCCCGAACAGCAGCGCGCCCGGGCCCGCAGGTTCCTGTCTCATCTGCGGCGAACGGCACCGTCGGCTGTCCCCGAGCCGGAGGCCGTGGCGTGGTTCACCGGGTACGACGCGCATCGCCGCGCCGCCTGGTCGGCGTTCCCCGACGCCGAACCGGTGCTGCGGCACCTGATTCCCGGCTACCGGCTCGGCATCGTCTCGAACGCCTCGGTCCCGCAGCAGCGCCGCAAGCTCGACGCAGTCGGCCTGCTCGACTACTTCGGTGACCTGGTGGTGTGCAGCGAAGAGCACGGCGCGGCGAAACCGGCGCCCAGCATCTTCCTCGCCGGCTGCGCACTCCTGGAACTCGAACCGCACGAGGTCGCGTTCGTCGGCGACAAATACCTCATCGACGCGCTCGGCGCGCACGACGCGGGCCTGCGCGCGTGCTGGCTCGACCGCGCGAACACCCGGAACCAGACGGCTGTCCGCCACGGTATCCACGTCATCGATTCGCTCGAACTCCTCCCGTCCGTCCTGACGGGGTAGCAGTCTCAGCTGCGGAAGTCCGCGAAGTCGAAGCCCGGTGCGACAACACAACTCACCAGCACCTCGTCGTCACCGCCGGGTCGCGCGGCCTGCCAGTGGCCCGCGGGAACGACATACTGCACCCGGTGACCGGTTTCGATCAGCGGACCGAGCGTCACCTGCTCCACGGTGTCCGGCGCGTCGCCGTCCCCACCCAGGCTGAGCTCGAGCGGGCCGCCCCGGTGCCACAACCACACCTCGTCGGAGCGCACCGCGTGCCAGATCGACTGCTCGCCGGGCGGGAGCAGGAAGAGGATCCCCGTGGCGGCCGCCCGCGCGCCCGGATAGCCGTCGGGGGTGAAATCGTGGGCGGTGCGCCAGGTTTCGCGGTACCAGCCGCCTTCGGGATGAGGCAGCAGGTCGAGCGTGGCGGCGGTCGACGGCCGGTACAGCAGCTGAGTGTGGCGCCCGGCGGGCCCGCGCCGGGCCCAGCGAACGTCCGCGACGGCATCGACGGGGATGTCCTCGGCGTTCGGCGACATCTCGCTCGTGGTGAGTACCAGGACC
>NZ_JBHXMY010000739.1:0-2503 GCF_042720195.1 Nocardia sp. NPDC058497
CACCGCACGCAGCGGCTGGCCCGCGAGTACCGACGATCGACCAGATCATCAGCGGCACTGCGGCTCCGGGCACCGAGGCCGCCCCGGGCGACGGACCATCCGGCGGGCTGGAGCTCGGGCTCGGCACCGGCAGCAAGCTCCCGAGTGGACCGGTCTGGTCTGCGGCGCCGACCGGCAGCTCGGCGGGGATGTTCCCGAATCCGGCGGCCGGACAAGCTCTCGGCCTCGGCCCGGGTACTCCCAGCGGCATCGATGCCGCCCGCGCGATGATCGATCCAACCGCCGTGGATCCCGGGGCATCCGATCGCGCTCCTGGTACGGCACCGACGGCTCTGATCGCCGCCCCGGGCACGCTTGGCGGTCTGCTGCTCCCCAACCCCGATCATGTGCTTCCCGCCTGCGTCGGCAGCGCGGCAGTCGGCAGTGCCGCGCTGGGGTCTGGCATCGTCACCGGTAGCGGCATGGGCTCGAGCCTGATCGGCCTCGGTTCCAGCGGAAGCGTCGGTTCGGGCTCGGCCGGTGCGGGCAGTGTGGCGGTCGGCAGCGCCGCGACCGGCAGTGCCCTCCTGACCTGCATGCTGTTGCTCCCGGTCCCGGGTCTGCCGGAGCCTGGTATCCCCCTGATCATTCCACCGACAGCGGTGGCCCCGGCCGTCGTGCCTATCCCAGCGCGACTGCCCGAGGTGATCTCATCGATCCCCGCACTGATCCCGCCGATGCCGATGCCGTCGCCCCCGGTCGAGTACGCCGCACCTGTTCAGTCACCCCCGGCACTTCCGCTCACCGCGCTGCAGGTGATGACGGTCATGATCATCACGATCATCGCAGGCGCGCGTGCTCGCCTGCGTGGCCGGATGTAGTCGTAAGAGCTTGGCTTCCAAGGCTGTTGATGACCAGCCTCGGCTTGCACACCGATCGTCGGTGGAAATCCGACCAGGAAGAACTGGAATGGCGTGCCGCAAACCCCACTGGCGGTTCACATTAAGACAGCGTGCCCACCCCGACGCGCCAGATCCACTGCACCGCAACAGTGTCTGTTCCCGGGCGCCGCACCGTCGACGCGCCGATAGCGGCGTACACGCTCACCGCCCACGGAATCAGCGTTCACGCACAACACAACAGCGCGCTGCTCGAACTGGCCGGCGAGGTTCCCGGGCCGATCCTGGCACAGACCCCGGCATCCACATCACCACCGCGGTGCGCTGGAGCACTGGTTCGCATCGGTGTGCCCGTCACCAAGGCACTGTTCCGGCGTCGTCGAAGAATCCGCCGGTCGGTCCGTCATCGGGCAGGGTCGCGAGGTGAATCGCGATCGCCGCTCCCTGTTGTGGTGTGCGAACGCCTCGGAAGCCGTTGAGGTCGGTGGCGGTGAAACCGGGGCAGCCGGAGTTGATCAGGATGTTGGTGTCGCTCAGTTCCTTGACGTATTGGATGGTGACGGCGTTGAGGAAGGTCTTCGATGCCGAGTACGCAGCGGGAACCGGGCCCATGTCGATGCCGGGCGTGGTCTGCAGAGCGAGCGAGCCCACGCTGCTGGACATGTTGACGATTCGCGGTGACGCCGAGCCGCGCAGCAGGGGCAGCATCGCGTTGGTGACCCGGATGACGCCGATCACGTTGGTTTCCACGACAGCTCGCACGGTCGCGGGATCGACCGTGGTGGGTGTCTGTGGCATACCGCCGGTGATCGCGGCATTGTTGACCAGGACGTCGAGCCCTCCGGCATGGTCGGCGATCAGCTCGGCCGCGGCGGCGACACTCGCGTCGTCGTCCACGTCGAGCGGCACGCCGAACGCGTCGGTCCCGGTCGCGCGCAGCTTCTCCACCGCGGTGTCGCGGCGTTGTCGATCCCTCGCGCCCACACCGATTCGCCAGCCAAGGGCGCCCAGGCCCGCCGCGATCTCGTAGCCGATTCCTTTGTTCGCGCCGGTCACCAGCGCGATCGTCGGTTCACTCATGCCGTTGATCACGTTGCGGACTCCGGTGGTGCGTCCAAGACCGACTGGGTGGGCGGCGATACCGCACGGGTATTGATCGTGGTGAGCGCCGGATACGATCACAGGGTGGAGACGCGGGAGTTGCGATACTTCGTCGCGGTCGCCGAGGAGTTGCACTTCGGGCGGGCGGCACAACGGCTCGCGATGGCGCAACCACCGCTGTCGCGGGCGATCCAGCAACTCGAACGGCGACTCGGAGTTGTTCTGCTGCACCGCAATACTCTCGCGATCACGTTGACCGAGGCCGGGTCGGTGCTGCTGCGGGAGGCCCGGATCGCTCTCGAAGCGGTCGAAGCCGCCGAGCGCCGCACCCGCCGCGCCGCTGCCGGCCTGCCCGGTGTCGTGCTGGCCACCAAGGCGGGAGCCTCCAGCGAACTGTTGTCGAAGCTGCTGGACGCCTACACCGTCGATCCCTGCGCTGTCGCAGTCGAGGTGGTGCTGTGCGGACCCGGCGAACCGGAAAGACTGCTACGCAACGGGAGTGCCGACGTTGCTCTGCTCCACCG
>NZ_JBHXMY010000740.1:0-2492 GCF_042720195.1 Nocardia sp. NPDC058497
AGACACCGCCCCCGCAACCGTACCCTGCCAGTCTACGGGAACCTCACCGGGCACGGTTAAGGGCAAGGGTCTGGGCAACGGGAACGGAAACGGAAACGGCAACGGGAACGGCAACGGCAACAGCATCGGCATCGGCACCGCACCCGCACCGCAGCCGGCACCGCAGCCGGCACCGCAGCCCGCACCGCAGCCGGCGCCGGGTACGCCCGATAAGCCGGGCACGGATACGCCGGACATGGGAACACCGGGCAACGGCAAATAAGGGGAACACCGCACCGGGGCGATCCAAAGCCGGACCGGAAGCCCGGTCCGGCTCGTGCGCCAAACCCTGGGCCCGCACCGGCGCCCGGCGGAAACGGTAAGTGGCCCCGGGCGGCTGAGGCGGCAACGCACTCAATTGGGTGATCGCGGGGCGTTGTTCTTGATAATTCGAGCAACAGCGTATGGCCGCGCTCAATTCGAAATACTGGAGCGAGATTAGTCGATAGAGGCCTTCGCCCCCGCGTAGTAGGGGGTGAAGGCCGCTTCGCGTGCTTGGTCGATCGGCCCGTTCGTGTGGAGTAGTGTCTCGATCGTGGACGTGCGCGTGCTCGGCCCGGTGCAGCTGCTCGTCAACAACCGATCGTTACCGATCGGGGGGCGTAAGTCGCGCGCGTTCCTTGCGGCACTGGTCGTGCACCGACGCCGGGTGGTCTCGTCGACTGCTTTAGCCGATGCCGTGTGGGACGGGAACCCACCGACGACGTACGGGGCGAGCCTGCATGTTTCGGTATCGAATCTTCGCAAGGCGCTGCGAGCGGAAAAGATCGAGGCCGAGCGGATTCTGCGGACCGTTGCTCCGGGGTATCTGCTCGACATCACCGAGGAGCAGTGCGATGTCGGGCGGTTCGAGATGGCGCGGGCCGCGGGCGCCCGCGCGACCAGTCCGGCCGCCGCGGCGAGCCTTTACCGGTCGGCGCTCAGCGAGTGGAAGGGGGAAGCCCTGGCGGATCTGCGCGGCCTGTCCTTCGCCGACGAGTTCGCGACCGCCCTCGATGAGGACCGGTGGCAGGCTGCGTCGGCGCGGATCGAGGCCGACATCGGCTGCGGTAAAGCATCTGCTGTTATCGGCGAGCTACGGTCGCTCATCAACGAGCAGCCGCTACGCGAGCCGCTGTGGGGTCAGCTGATCACCGCTTTGTACCTGTCGGGGCGGCAGACCGACGCGCTCGAGGAATGTCGCAAGGTACGGGCCATTCTCTCCGAGCAGCTCGGCATCGATCCGAGCCCGGAGCTGGCTCTGCTCGAACAACAGGTGCTGCGCCAGGAGACGATCGGACAGGGTAGGGAACGCCGCATCGAAAAGGTTGCTCTCGAGATGACCACGACGAAGGCCGAGTTTCCCGCAAAGATGAAGCGATGCCAGCTGCGCCTATCCGACGGTCGGGTTCTGGATGTGCCACTTGCCGGCATCCGGATCGGCCGCATGTCGGACAACGACCTGTTGCTCGACGACCCGAAGGTGAGCCGCTACCACGCCGAGATTGCACCCAGTCCCAACGGACTGGTGTTGCGGGATCTGGAATCGACCAACGGCGTTTTTCTCAACGGGTTGCGGGTGAACCGTGATGAGGTGCTGCGGGTAGGGGCCGAGATTCGCATTGGCTCGACGAGCATGACGTGTGAGGTGAGTACTGGATAGCGCAACGTTCCTGCCGAGGGAGTGCGGAGGAGCTGGCGCAGGTATCAGCGGGCAGGGCGCGGCTGATTTGCTAGACCACCCGCTCGAGCGCGCGCAGGTCTGCATCGAGCTTTCTGAACAACCAATAAACGGCGACGAACGCAAGCCCGGAGGCCACGCACAAACCCAGAACCGAATCGCGCACGAGCGGAAGCTCCTCGGGTTCGAGAAAGCTGAATCCGGCCAGCACCCCGACCACCGGCATCGACGCCGTCACCGCGAGGTAGACCGTGGTTCTGCGGCGCAGCCAGCGCAGGTCGGCGGAGTCGCGCTCCGTCGTGCGTCCGTGGCGCAGGTAGCGCGGATAGACGCAGCGCACGAGGTAGAACGTGGAAAGGAAGAAGGTGTAGGCGACCGAGATGGTGCCTGCCATCAGAACAGTCATCGTCGCATGGACTTGCAGCCGCACCGGCAGGTCGGTGAACCAGCGCAGCAGCAGCACGGCCGTCACGGTGGCGAGAACCGCCAACAGCAGGGTGGAGAGCGCACACAGGTCGCCCCACACCAGTGTCCGCGACCGCACCCGCGCGAGTCTTGCCTCGTCGTAGCGTCTGCCCTTGCGCAAGCCGCGAAGAACCGCGAGCTGATCACGTGAGATGTAGACGTAGATGACGATGGCCAACAGCAAGCCACCGAGGATGTACACCAGGACGCCCTTGTCGATCCGGTCGTTCGTGGTATCGGGCAGGCGCGCTCTGATCAGTTCCTGGCCGTGCACAGCCAGGTACACCGTGGCCAGGCCGACCCCGCCCACTGACGACAGCCAGAGGAT
>NZ_JBHXMY010000741.1:0-2484 GCF_042720195.1 Nocardia sp. NPDC058497
TGAGTGCGCGAGCTTGGTGCGGTCGAGTTCGTCGACGACCCTGAGTCCCCACACGGTGAGGACCGTTATGCCGACGACGAATACTCCGGTGAGCAGATGCGCCGCCGCCAGCGCCAGTGCGGACAGTGGCGACGATCCGAACGCCAGACCGGTGGCGAGACTCAGGCCGAGCAGCACCCACCACCGGTGCCGGATGAACGGTATGACGGCGAACATAGCCAGTAGGGCCACGAGTCCGCCCGCCACCCGCGCGTCGCGGACGGCCGACTCGGCCGTGGCCAGGCGGGCGATCACCGCCGAAACCGCCCACATCGCCAGCAGTGTCACCGCCGCCACCAGCGGCGTCCACTGCCGCGTCACCCCACCCGGCACCGTCGCGAAGTCGTGTTGTGCCGCCACCGCGAGGACCGCGGTGATTCCGGCGATCACGATCACCGGGGCCGACCACGGCGAGCCCGCGGAATTGAGCATCACCACGACCACCCCGACGATGCTCCCTTGAAAGGTGAGTCGCGTAGAGAGGCGGAACTTGGCCGCGCTCGACAGCTCGTGCCACCAGGCCGTCCATCGGCTCACCCGCGATCGTCCCAGCGGAAACTCTTGCGGGTCAGCGCGAGCGCCAGGACTGTCCATATCGCCAGTGTCGCAAACGGGCGGCCCGATTCGAGGACGGTGCCGGCGAACCTCAGCACCGCTTCGGACTCCGCAGCCGTCGCCGTCTTGCCGGACGCACCGAGGAAGACCAGGTCGGAGACGGCGGCGAACGGCGTCCAGTCGGCGAGCGCGGCCAGCCGGTCGGGCAGGATGTTGCGGATCGAGGCGAGGCCGGCCATGGCGAGGGTCATCACCGGCAGCGAGGTGATCTGGGCGGCCTCGGCGTTCTTGGTGACCGCACTGGTTGCCAGCGCGAGCAGCGAGAAACAGCCGATCCCGCCCGCGAGCGCCAGCACCATCAGCACCGGATTGACCGGGGCGGGCGCCCCACTGCCGTAGACGGCCACGGTGACGACGGCGGTGCACACGAGGGTGACCAGTATGCCGGGCACCGCGGGGGCGGACTGGATCTGCCAGTCGGCGGCCTCGCCGGTACGCAGTCGCTTCAGCACGCCCTCGCTGCGGCGCGTCGTGACCATCGACAGCACCGAGTAGTACTGCACGAAGATCAATGCCATGAGCGCGAGCAATTCGACGGTGACCGCTGCCATCGCCGTCGTCGGCTCGGTGTCTTTGCGGGCGATGAAGTAGATGACCAGCGGGATCCCGACCGGGAACAGCGTCGCCATATAGACGAGAGTCTTGTTGCGCCGGAACTGCAACCACTCCGCCTTGGCGAGCGCGGTGAGCGGGCGGGGACGAGGTGCGGTGATGGTGGTCATCGTCGTGCTCCGATCAGTTCGGGGGTGTTCGGCCGCGCGTCGGCGTCGCCTGCGATGTCGAGGAAGACCGATTCCAGGGAGGCCGCGCGGGCCTCGAGCCCGGCCAACCGGACACCGGCCTCGCGGGCCCAGGCGAGCAGTTCGAACAGGTGGCCTTGCAGGTCGTCAGTGCTGACGATGACGCGCTCGCGTGCCTCGATGTGCGCGCCGCGCAGCTGCGGCACCGGCAGTCCGGGATGGTCGAAGACGATGCGCGCCGGATGGTCGTCGACGATCTCGCGCAGGGTGCCGCGCCGGGCGATGACGCCCTTGTCCATGATGGCGATGCGGTCGGCCAGCGATTCGGCCTCGTCGAGGTAGTGCGTGGTGAGCACCATCGTCACCCCGGCCGCTTTGAGGTCGGCGAGCAATTGCCATGTCCTGCGGCGGCTTTCCGGGTCGAGTCCGGTGGTCGGCTCGTCCAGGAACAGCAGTCGCGGCTGACCGAGCAGCGCGCAGGCCATGTCGACCCGGCGCTGCTCCCCGCCCGACAGCGAGCCGACCCGCACCTCGGCGCGGTCGACCAGGCCGACCTGCGCGAGCACGGTGTCGACGGTGGTCGGGTTGCCGCAGGTGCCGCGCCACATCTCGAGCGTCTCGGCAACGGTCAGTTCGGCGGGCAGTCCACCGGACTGCAGCATGATGCCGACCTGCGCGCGGACCTGATCGCGGTGCCGGTGCGGGTCGAGGCCGAACACCTCGACCGCACCGGCCGACGGAGCCGCGAGCCCCTCCAGCAGGTCGAGCGTCGAGGTCTTGCCCGCACCGTTGGTGCCGAGCAGTGCGAAGACCTCCCCCTCGACGATGTCGAGATCCACGCCTTTGACAGCCTCGAAGGCCTGCTCGCCGCGGCCGTAGGTGCGCCGCAGTCCGCGCGCGGAGATGACGATGTCGTTCATCGTGTGCCCCTTTCTCACGCCTTCTACGGTCGTCGACGCGGGCCGTCGCCAGTAGTACGCGCGATCACCGATTACCGATGAGATCGGCATGGGCAGACGATGACAAAAGTCATCTCGCGCGGAACGCGCTGTCGGTGCTCGGCGAAAAACGCAGCAGGGCAATGCCGTAC
>NZ_JBHXMY010000742.1:0-2480 GCF_042720195.1 Nocardia sp. NPDC058497
ACTGGTTTGGGGGGCCGGTCGAGATCACCTGTGCGCAGAAGTATTACAGGCTGCGGGCGATGATCTCCTTCATGATCTCGTTGGTGCCCGCGTAGATCAGCTGGACGCGGTTGTCGACCCACATGCGCGCGATCGGGTACTCGTTCATGTAGCCGTAGCCGCCGAACAGCTGCAGGCAGGTGTCGGCGATCTGCATGGCCTTGTCGGTGGTCCACCACTTCGCCATGGCGACGGTCGGGATGTCGAGCTCGCCGCGGATGTGCTTCTCGATGCAGTCGTCGATGAACACGCGCGCGATGCGCGACTCGGTGGCGACCTCAGCCAGCTTGAACTTGGTGTTCTGGAACCCGAACACCGGGCGGCCGAACGCCTCGCGCTCCTTGGTGTAGCGCAGGGTGTGATCGAGGGCGACCTCCATGCCCGCGACCGCGCCGTGCGCGACGATCAGGCGCTCCTGCGGCAGCTGCTGCATCAGCTGGACGAAGCCCTGACCCTCCTGGGTGCCGAGCAGGTTGGTCACCGGGACGCGCACGTCCTCGAAGAACAGCTCGGAGGTGTCCTGGCCCTTCTGTCCGATCTTGTCGAGCACGCGGCCGCGACGGAAACCCTCGCGGTCGGCCTCGACCAGTACCAGCGAGACACCGGCGGCGCCCTGGGTGGGGTCGGTCTTGGCGACCAGGATGATCAGGTCGGCCTGTGCGCCGTTGGTGATGAAGGTCTTGGAGCCGTTGATGACGTACTCGTCGCCGTCGCGGATCGCCTTGGCCTTGACTGCCTGCAGGTCCGAGCCGGTGCCGGGCTCGGTCATCGCGATGGCGCCGACGACCTCACCGCTGGCCATCTTGGGCAGCCACTGCTGCTTCTGCTCCTCGGTGCCGTAGGCGAGCAGGTAGTGGGCCACGATGCCGTTGTGCAGGCTGACGCCCCACGAGGTGTCCACGACGCGGGCCTGCTCCTCCATGAGCACGGCCTCGTGGGCGAAGGTGCCGCCACCGCCGCCGTACTCCTCCGGGATCGACAGACACAGCAGGCCCACTTCACCGGCCTTGTTCCACAGGTCGCGGTCCACGTGGTGCTGCTCGCGGTATTTGTCGATGTTCGGCGCGAGTTCCTTGGCCATGAAGGCCCGGGCGAGGTCGCGCAGGGCGTCCAGGTCCTCGTTCATCCAGCTGGACCGGTTGGCGGCCATCGAGTCTCCTTACGGCTCGGCACAGCACTGGTCCAGGGGTGACCAGCAGTTACAGATACAGTGTGGACCACTATTGACGAGGTGGCAATAGTGGGTTTCGGAGCGCCCGGCGGGCCGCGGACCCGGGTTCCGGCGGTCGAGGCCATGGGTCTTGACGGGGGCGCGAAGTTGGTGTCCGATTCATGGTGTCCCCGAACCTTGTTCGACAACGCTTGGGCACCGATGGTGCGAAAACCTTGGCTCGGAAGGTGGTCGGGGATTATCTTTCGGAGTTGGACTACCGGCCGGTATCGCCTGCGCGTGTCGCTCGCGGCGCGCCGGGTATGGGGAGCGGTGTCGGAGCATCGGTTTCGCACGGGCGGGTGTATGGACTATTAATGGCGTGTGCCGTTCACACGTGTGGTCACCCGTCTGCCTTCGCGATGCCGGGGCGGTGGTCGAGCATGACCGTCGATTCTCCCGTCGAAGACGACGTCAGCCAGCTCGCCCAGCGAGTCGAACGGGCGCGTGGGCGCCTCGCCTACCAATTCGACCCCGCCCTGACCGACGCGCTGTCGGAAGACGAGCTGCGCGCGGAGCGGGAACTCGCCGAACGCATCCGTGAACAGGATCGCGAACAGCGCTGGAAGCACACCCAAGCGATGGCACAGGCCTCCGACCGGGCCAGGAACACCACCGAAGCAATCGAGAAGGCCGACATGCGAGATCTGCTGCTCGCCAGAAAGGCGATGGCCTCCCAGCGCCGCGAATCGAGTCCGCACGCGAAGCTGGCTTCGCTGTACCGGCACCGGTCGTGGTCACTCAAGGCACTGGCCGGCGTCGTCGGCGCCGGCATGCTGTGGTCTGCGGTGAACGTGCAGCAGAACATCGCGCCGGGCGGTCCGAGCGACCCGCTGTTCTGGTTCAGCTACCTGCTCGAGGCGATGATCAGCGTCTGTCTGATCATCATCATGGTCGGCACGAACAAGGTCGCCGAGTGGGGCGTCATCGACAACCGGCGCCAGGTCGCGCTGGCCGAGATGGCCCTGCTCGGGCTCACCGTCACCCTCAACACCTATCCCTACCTGCGCGACGGCCGCTGGTACGACGCCGCGGTGCACGCGGTCGCGCCCGTGATGATCGGTGTCGCGCTGCTCATCCACGACGCCGCCAGCGCCCGCTACGGACTCGCCATCACCCGCGCGACCAGCCAGGTCAGGGACCTGCCCGACCCGGCCGAGAACCTGCTGGGCCGCGGGGCCACCGAGGGCGTCCGCTTGACCTACCAGCCGCCGATGACAGGCCAGGCTGT
>NZ_JBHXMY010000743.1:0-2474 GCF_042720195.1 Nocardia sp. NPDC058497
CAGATGTGTAACAGAGACAGCGTGGACACGGTCCGACTCGATGATCTTTCGACTGCCAGCGACCTCAGATTGCCGCTGTTGCCGCAACCTCGAGAACCGTGGCGGCATTCAGGAGATTGTCACAAGGCTTTTCCCCGGTGAGGCCTGCGGTAGTAGTAAGATCCAAGGCAAATTTGGGAAACTCGATAACCATCCCGCACTGTCGGGGCCGGCTGTACGTGATAGCGGAGCGTCCTCCAATTGATTCTTCGGTGTAATTTCCCGCGTAACGCTGACGGAACTCATCGAGGGTAATATTTGTTGCCGCAATATCTATGAATCGAATTGAGACCGGCGCTCCTAGCGTCCCGACCGGCTCCTTGTTCACGAAAGTGCACCCGACAAAGGCATACCACTCGTGAATACCGTCAGTCCGTTCACGGGTATCAGCATCGTAGCCAGCGCGTTCGATAGTGGGATCGTCGAATTCGGTGCATGGATCGGATTCCACCCTACCTCTGCTGCCGTTGTTGACCTGGGATGTCGGAGGTGGAGCGGGAACCGCAATCTGCTTGGTCGTACTGGGCGTGGCAGACGGAACTGGATCAGCCAGCTCGCTAGTGGTCCCGCAAGCACCGAGCAGTGCCATCGCGGCAGTGCCCGCAGCGAGGTACAAATAGGGGCGGGTCACTGGCTGCTGCCTCCGTTTTCGAGTACTTCCGCCGCTCTGACGATGACAGCCCGGTTGGCCACATCGGCGGCTTCGGTGAGACCACCTGCACGCAGATATGCCTCTTTCATCCATAGCGCAGTCTCGATCGCTTGGTCGATCACAGCTGAGCCATCCATGGCCTTCGTCGAAAACCCTTTCTGGAGCGCACGTCCAGAGTCGAAGCCACCGAAACCATCTTGGTAGGCCAACTGCTCCAGTCGGTTCCGGATCGACATTAGGCTGTCAGCCATCTCTTCATACATCCGAGCAGCCTGCTCCGCCGCCCCAGATTCGTACCGAAGCGTCCCAGCTCGAGCCGCCTCGTTGAAGGCCACGACCCCCACCTGTCCGAAGATGTTCTCTGATCCCGCCAAGGTTCCCCCGTTCGTCGGCCGCTGACCAGGCACTCTATCAGCGGTCCACGCTCGGGCGCGTGCTAGTCTGCTGCCCGGCCCAGTCGCATATTCCGGGGGGATATCCAGCATGACGCCACGTCCGCTCACTCCGATGAGTTTGGTCGATCTTGCCGCGGCCGCGCAGCGGGCGGAGAATGCGCAAGCTCGGGCGGCGACAGCGGACAGCAAGTTGCAGGGTGCCGGTCAAGGCACGGACCCGGACTATGTCACCACCGCGGATCGGTTCCAGAGCATGACCTTCGACCAGCTGTATCAGGCCGTCCACGGCGAGGGTGGGCTCGATGCGGCGGGCCTGCAGGGGCAGGCTGGTACGTGGCGGCAGGCTTCGTCGGATGTGCTCAACCTGTCCACCTTCAACCTGGTGGGTATGACCCGGTTGTTCAACGAGGGTCAATGGCAGGGCGCGACGGCCGATGCCGGCCAGGCCGCCACAGAGAGTTTCGCGAAGGCGCTCAATGAGGTAGGGCAGGTGCTCGGGTCGGTAGGTGCTCGGGTCGAGGCGGTCGGTTATGCGGCCGAAGCCGTGAAGCTGGCCGTGCAGCCGAAAGCGGTCTCGTCGGGAACTCTCAACCCGGACGATCCGGTGCAGTCGATCTTGCCCGGCCTCAGCAATCCCGCGACCGACGAGCAGACGCGGGTCGCAGAGGCTGCGGCTCGTGACGCGGTCATTCAGGCGTTGGATACGACTTACACCCCGGTGTTCCCTCCGTCGGGAGCGGGCGTGCCCGCCTACGGTGATCTGCCGGTGATCGGTGATGGCTCCGGTGTCACGGACCCCGGAGCTGGCGGATCGAACGGCCAAGACGGTGGTCTCGGCGCGAACCAAGACTCTCCAGTGACCGGCGACCCGGCGGCGGACACATCGCAACCTTCCGAAGACGCGAACGCGCCGCAGGATGCCGGGCAATCGCCGGGCGACGACACGAACGGCGGGCAGGACACCGACGATGCCGCGACAGATCCGTCATCGACGGCGCCGGCCAGCACGAACCCCGCCCAGGCGGCAAGCCCGAGCACAGGTGTGCCCAGCGGTGGTGGACCTGGAGCCGGTTCGCCGGGCGGTGGCATCCCGGGATCCGGGTCGCCGGGTGTGGGCGGATCAGGCGGTGGCGTCTCCGGCCCGGTGCTTGGTCGCGGTGTTCCTGGGGTTGGCGCACCAACGGCGGGGCCAGGTATCGCCGCTGGGTCGGGTGCTGGCTCGGGTACCGGCGCGCGCAACGGCATGATGCCCGGGATGGGAGCGCCGGGGGCTGGTCGTGGTGGCAACCGTGACGACTCCGGTGAGCACTACGCGCCGGACTATCTGCGAGGCGTCCAGCCGGACTGGACCGAGGGGATTATCGCCTACGACGGTGTTCTGGGTGGTG
>NZ_JBHXMY010000744.1:0-2465 GCF_042720195.1 Nocardia sp. NPDC058497
TGCGTTGATAGACTGTATCGATTGTCAGTCAACGAAGATACAGGTAGTGTCGAATCTTACCGGCGCACTGGTCGATTCGTCGATGTCGGCACCGCAGTACTGGGTTTCGCACGTGCGGGAGTGCGTGCGCTTCGCCGATGGCATCCAGACCCTGCGGGAGGCGGGCGCGTCACGGTTCGTCGTGGCCGGTCCCGATGGCGGGCTGTCAGCGTTGATCAGCGAGGTCCTCGATGCCGACACCGACGCGGTCACCCAGGACACTCGCGTCGTGGCGATCCTGGGGCGCAAACGCTCCGAGCGGGAAACTCTGCTGACGGCGGTTGCTGCGGTCGACACCACGATGACCGACGTCGGCGTGGCGTGGAAGCAACTGTGGACGAATACTTCTCGCGTGCGGGTGCAGCTGCCGTCGTATGCGTTCCAGCGGCGTCACTACTGGCTCGAGTCGAACACGTCCAGCGATCCGGGTGTGCTGGGCTTGCCCGCCTCCTCGCATCCCCTGATCGGCACGGTCATCTCGACGCCGGAAACCGGTGCGATGATCGCGACGGCGCGGCTGTCGTTGACGTCGCATCCATGGCTCGGTGACCACGTGGTGTCGGGCGAGGCGGTCGTGCCGGGCGCGGTCTTCGTGGAGTGGATTTCGGCGCTCGGCGGCCGGTTGAGCTGTGATTGCCTGCAGCAGTTACTAATTCATTCGCCGCTGGTGTTGCCGCAGCGGGCATCCGTAGCGGTCCGGATCGCCGTGGACCCCCCCGGCGAGAATGGCAGCCGGGACGTCCGCGTGTACTCACGCCCGGACGCCCCGGCCGATGTGGATATGGAGTGGGTGCTGTACGCGCAGGCCCTGCTCGTGCCCGGCACCGCGGCCCCCGTTGCGACCGACGCGTGGGAGCAGTGGCCGCCTCGCGGTTCGGAACCGGTTGCGCTGGACGGACTCTACGACCGTTACGCGGATTCCGGATATCGCTACGGGTCGGCCTTCCAAGCGTTGCGCGCGGTGTGGCGCGACGACACGGACGTGTATCTCGAAGCCGCCCTGCCGGAATCGAGCACCGCGATCGAGCAGTTCGTGCTGCACCCGGCCCTGCTCGAGGCCATCGTGCAGGCCTCGGCCATCGCGGACCCAGAGGCACCGCCTCAGCTGGCGGCCGCCGAGGACATCCGAGTGCACGCGGTGGGCGCGACCGCGGTGCGCGCACGCATCCGACCCGACGGGAGTTCGGGCGGAGTGAGCGCCGAGGTGGTAGACCAGGCGGGGCAGCCCGTCATGAACATCGAAACGCTCGCTGTGCGGCGGATGCACCCTCAAGGTCGCCTCACGCCTCCCGGACGCTTGTCGATCGTGCGGTGGTCGCCTCGGACGGCGGACATCGGCGAGCCGCTCGATACCTGTACGGTTCTCGCCTACAACGACTTTCGCGCATGGTCCGACCAGACGTTGCGCATCCCGGGCGTGGTCGTCCTCGATTTGCGCGGCACGCACACCCTCGCTGACACGGTGAGTCGAGCGCATCTGCTGGCCCATGAGACGTTGGGCGTGGTGCAGGCGTGGCTCGAGAACGCGCGGTTCGCCGAGAGCCGACTACTGGTGTTGACCGCAGGTGCGGTGGCGGCAGAACCGGTCTCCGATATCGCGGCCGCGACGGTGTGGGGCCTGGTGCGCTCGGCGCAGTCGGAGCACCCGGGCCGAATCATATTGGTAGACAGCGATAGCACCGCGGATCTCGACGAGTTGGCAGGGCGAGTCGTCGCGACCGGCGAACCGCAGGTCGTGGTGCGCGGGGATGTGGTTCACGTGGCGCGCTTGATGCGTCTGCCCACCGAGCCGATGCTCGTCGCGGATGAGCGATTGTCGACCGGCACTGTCGTCGTCACGGGCGGGACAGGCGGGTTGGGTGCGTTGGTCGCACGCCATCTCGTGCGCAACCACGGTGTGCGCTCACTGGTGTTGGGTTCTCGGCGCGGGCGAACTGCGCCTGGGACTAGTGATTTGGTTACGGAGCTGACCGAGCTGGGTGCGCGTGTGGCGGTGACGGCATGCGACGTCTCCACCCGTGATGGCGTACAGGCGTTGCTGGCGGCGGTGCCGGAGGACGCGCGGTTGGCCGGTGTCGTTCATGCCGCGGGTGTCCTCGATGACGGTGTGGTGTCGGCTTTGACGCCTGATCGCTTGGATTCGGTGCTGGCGGCCAAGGCCGATGCGGCGTGGTGGCTGCACGAGGCCACTCGTGAGCTGGACCTGTCGTTGTTCGTCCTGTATTCGTCGGTTGCGGGTGTGTTCGGTGGTGCGGGGCAAGGCAATTACGCCGCGGCGAACACATTCCTGGACGCGCTCGCACAGTATCGCCGTGATTGCGGATTGGCGGCGGTCTCGATCGCTTGGGGATTGTGGGACTCGGGCTCCGGTATGGGCGCCCGGCTCCGCACCGCGGACACGACCCGCTGCGCGCGCGACGGTATGG
>NZ_JBHXMY010000745.1:0-2464 GCF_042720195.1 Nocardia sp. NPDC058497
TCACCAAGTCGCACAGGCCTGCTGCGCGGGCGGGGAATCCATCTAGGAGACCTCGCCCGCTTCGATCTCGCGGGAATTGCCGACAGCAGCCGCGGCCCAACCCGCCAAGTCATCACGAAGCGCCGACAGCGCGGCCTCGGTTTCTTCGCATGCCTGTGCACCATCTTCCGCTGAGAGATCTCCTGTTGTCGCGGCGATCGCCAGCTCGGCAGTCGAGATCGCGCTGGCACTGTCTCCGTACTCGTTGTGCAGCGCCGCAAGTGCATGATGCGCGCACACCTTCACCGGATCGGCTGCACGCAGCCGCTTCGCGCCATTGATCGCCCACTCCAACGACTTGCGGGCGAGCTCGAGATAGTAGTAGCCGCCCAGGTCGCCGACTTCGGCGAGCTGGGCGATCTTGATGTAGGCGGCTCCCAGTTCTGTGCGGGCTTGGACCTGTTCCCTGTTGGTCAGCTCCGATGCCTCCACCGTGACAATCAATCCCTTGATCTTGGCCCGACAGTCGGCCAGTGCCATCGTCATAGGTCTCCCCTCTCCTCTGCCGAATCGCCAAACGCTCTCTAATACAATCGGTTTGCCTCCATCATGGCAATCAGATGTTCCCAATTCGTTGTGCCGGGTCGAGCGTTGTTTCCAGGAAACGCAGCTTCGTACGCCCGGCCACGAATCGGATCCGGCTACAACTGCTGCTCCGCCCGAGCACATCTACGGCCGCGACCTGCTCGAGGAAAGACTCAAGCAGAACCAGCCTGTCGATATTCCCGAGACCAGGACGAGCGACCAGCAGCTCCGTCGATCGACCACGGTCCAGATGTTCAACGTATCGGACAAGTAAGATCCGTTGGTTCTAGTTCTGGTCGAATCATCCTGTCCTGGTTCGCTTTTCGGCTTTCGGTGGGTCCAGGGTCCAGGCCGTCTGATGGGGTCCGCTGCCGGCGAGGGTCAATCGCCCAGTTCGGGGTTGCAGTCTCTTGCCTGATACTCGAACATCGAGATGGACGGACTGAAGCCGTCCGTGGCCGCGGCCAAGGCCGCCATAGGCGGTGGGTCGGGTTTCCAACCGCAGATCGCAACCAGCCCAGTCGCCTCTGGTGACAACCAGCACCGATCGATGACTTCGCACTCGTGCATCGAGGGCGCGGGCGCGGCTCGGTGCCACCGTCTCGCCCGCGAGGTCGAGCACCACCAACTCGAGGCCGTCCAGCAGAACCGCCAGCACAGCGAGTCTGTCCTGACCGGGCTGCGGAATGTGCGCCAGCCGCGAGAGATCGGCGCCCATCTCCGCGGCAGAAAGCAAGCCGAGTTGGTGGCACCCGATGACCGCTGCGAACTTCCCGGCCCCGGTGACAGCTGCCAATAATCCGTTCACGAGCGAACTGCCCGAGCAGACGATCACGCTCCCTTTCTCGAGACCGCCGCTGGGCAATAACTGGCCGAGACCACCTGGCACCGCGAGCACATCCTGCCCATGAACCTCGGCGCGGCTCGAGGCGCCCACACGCGACGGAATGGCGGCCATCCGAGCCCGCAGCACTTCGATCCGATCGTCCTGGGATATCGCTGCCAGTGGTTTGCCAGGAGCAGCGCTCACGGCGGGAGGAACCTCCCCGCCTATTGAATCTATCGAACGCATGTTCTAATGATTACATGTCATCGGCCTACTTGGATAGCTGCCCACTCAAGCATGGGGGAGCTGTGTCCTGGGGCCACCTCGTGTCCATCGAGTCTAACCAGATCCGGCTGGTCAGGGCTAGTTATGCCCGGGAATTTTCGCGCCGTCATCATCGCCGAGAACAAGCCCGAACCGACCTAGATCCGCGCACAGATCCTCGATCGAATAGTCCGGACTGGCGAGTCGAATCAGGGGCAGTCGAACGCCCAAATCGAGGTTTGCTAGCTAGTCATCGAGGAGCTGAAGCGGTTCGGCAAGTTCGATGGCGTCCTCGGCGACGAGTCCGATCTGGGGCACCCGATAGCAACGCGCTGCGACTCGTCAAGGTGCTGCCAGTGCACCACACATGTTGCAATCTGCTAGCTTTACCTCGAGAGTCACTGAGCTGCACAAACTTTCCTCAAGGACTGTCCTCGCGGACTTGGACCCCCAGAGAAGTGGCGGCCGTCCTGCTCGACGGGCTCGACCTGGTGGTCCTCGGCCTCGGCGGCCTCGCCGTCCCGCCCGCCCGCTGCCGGGTCCTCGCCGCCCGCGCCCGGAACCGCGGCGCCACCCTGGTCGTCGCGGGCGGCACCTGGACCAACCCGTCGCTGCGCCTGGACACCCGCGTCACCGGCTACCGGGGGCGCCGGGGGGGGCGCGGCCGCCCGCGCGCGGGGGGGCGGGGCGGGCGCGGGCGCGCCCCGCGGGGGGCCCCCCCCCCTTCGGAAAAAACCCCCCCCGGCCCCGGAGCGGCGGGGGGGGCGCGGGCCTTTCGCGCGTTTCAGAACTCCGAGACCGGTGTGCCTG
>NZ_JBHXMY010000746.1:0-2112 GCF_042720195.1 Nocardia sp. NPDC058497
GACCACCGGCAGGCTCGCGCCGGAGATGTAGTTCCAGACCGTGAACGCCATGGTGGTGGCCTCGCGGGCCGAGACGTCGAGCGCGCGCAGGCCCTCGACCAGCCAGGCCAGGCTGGTCAGGCCCTGCGGCCCGAAGCTGTAGCGGGGGACCGCGAAGGTGAGCAGCACCCAGGGATGCTGCTGGTAGAGCTCCCAATCGATCTCCGCGGCGATGCGGACCCGGTCGCGCCAGGTCCAGCCCTGTCCGGCCGGATCCGGGTAGGGATGCCGGGCGCCGATCTCGTCGGTCATGGCCGCGATCAACTCGTCCTTGTTCGCCACGTGCCGGTACAGCGACATGGTGCCGACCTCGAGCCGTTCGGCGATGCGGCGCATCGATACCGCGTCCAATCCGTCGGCGTCGGCGAGGGTGATCGCGGCGTCGACGATCGCGGTGCGTGTGAGTTTCGCATCAGTCATCCCATGACTCACTTTCGATTTTGTCCTTGCGTGCGTACACTGTACTCGTTCCCCGCGTACGGTGTACGCAAACCCCTGGAAGGATGTCGGAATGACGAAGCTGGAACCGGCGGTGCCCACCGCAGTCGCCGGTGGACGCCGCGCATGGCTCGGATTGGGCGTGCTGCTGCTGCCGGTGCTGCTGGTGTCGATGGACATCTCGGTGCTGTTCCTCGCCATGCCGACCCTCACGACCGACCTGGATCCCAATGCCTCCCAGCAGCTCTGGATCCTCGACATCTACGGCTTCATGCTGGCGGGTCTGCTCATCACCATGGGCAACCTCGGTGACCGGATCGGCAGGCGCAACATCCTGCTCGTCGGTGCCACCATCTTCGGCCTCGCCTCCGTGCTCGCCGCGTTCGCCACGACCGCCGCGATCCTCATCGCCGCGCGCGTGCTGATGGGCATCGGCGGCGCGACCCTGCTGCCGTCGAGCCTCGCGCTGATCTCGAGCCTGTTCCCCGATGCCCGCGAACGCGCGACCGCGATCGGCGTCTGGACCGCGTTCTTCGCCGGCGGCTCGGCCGTCGGGCCGATCATCGGCGGACTGCTGCTGCACCACTTCTGGTGGGGTTCGGTGTTCCTGATCAACATCCCGGTGCTGGCGATCCTACTGATCTTCGGGCCGATGCTGCTGCCCGAGCACCGGTCGGCCGCGCTCGGCCCGCTCGACCTGCCCAGCGTCGCGCTGTCGATCGGCGGCATCCTGCCGGTGATCTACGGGATCAAGCACATCGCCGCCGAGGGCTTCGACCTCACCTCACTGATGATCGCCGCGATCGGTGTCGTCGTGCTGGTGGCGTTCGTGCGCAGGCAGCGGCACCTGGCCGAGCCGTTGCTCGACATCGGCTTGTTCACCCGGCCGCTGTTCCGGGTGGCGATCGGGGCGAGCCTGGTCGGCATGATGTCGCTGGCCGCGCTGAGCTACCTGACCAGCATCTACCTGCAGTCGGTGACCGGCCGCGATCCGTTGCAGGCGGCGCTGCTCGGCATTCCGATGGCGGTCGCGGTGTTCGTGTTCTCGATGAGTGGCGCGCGGGTAGGACGTCAGCTCGGTGTGCGGGCGACGTTCACGCTCGCCCTGGTGATGTCGGCGGTCGGCAATCTGATGCTGCTCGGCCTCGGCGTCGACGGCGGGCTGGTCTGGTACATCCTCGGGTCGATGATCGCCGGTATCGGCTACGGCATCTCGTTCACCCTCGTGTCGGATGTGGCGGTGTCGGCCGTGCCCGCCGAACGGGCGGGCTCGGCGGTCGGGATCTCCGAGACCAGCTTCGAACTGGGCAATGCGCTCGGACTGGCGCTGCTGGGTTCGGTCGCGGCGCTCGTCTTCCGTTCCGGCGGCGACTTCGGCGACACCTTCGGCGAGACGCTCACCCACGCGAACGGTGACACCGGTCTGATCGATGCCGCGCGCGAATCCTTCGTCAGCGGTATGCATGTCGCGACCGCGGGCGGCGCGTTGCTGCTGATCGCGATGGCGGTGCTGGCCTGGAGTTCGGCGCGCGACACCCGCTGAGCGACGACCGCCGGTTGCGGCGGCCGTCGGACAGCGCACCAAACGACAGTGGGGGGCCGGCGGGTATACGGCTCCCCCAGCGGTTTTCCCCA
>NZ_JBHXMY010000746.1:2122-2461 GCF_042720195.1 Nocardia sp. NPDC058497
GTGTGGGCTCCCGGGGGGGGGGGGTGTGGTTGTGTTGGGGTGGGGGGGGGTGCCTGTGTTTGGGGCCGCCCCCCCCGGGGCCTCCACGCCCGGCGGTGGCGGCGGCCGTCGGACAGCGCACGAAACGACAGTGGGAGCCGGACGGTTATCCGGCTCCCACTGCTGTTTCCCCGAGGATCAGGCGCTGACCAGCTCCGCGTCGTCGGCGACCGAATCCGGCTCCGCCGCTCGCGGCGGAGCGAGGAAACCGTTCGCCGCGCCCACCACCGCGCCGACTCCGGCGCCGACGACCGTGAACGGCACCGACACCGCCGAATAGGCGGCCATACCGCCCAGGAT
>NZ_JBHXMY010000747.1:0-917 GCF_042720195.1 Nocardia sp. NPDC058497
GCACTGGCACTGGCCGAGTCCGGTGACCACGTGACGGTGATCAGCCGCAGCGGACTCGGCCCCGATCATCCCGGCGTCGACCTGGTCGCGCTCGACGCCCTCGACACCGCCGCCCTGATCGAGCACGCCACCGGGGCGGCCACCGTCTTCAACCTGGCCATGCCGCCGTACCACACCTGGCCGGAAACCGTTCCACCACTGTTCGGTTCGATCCTGACCGCCACCGAAGCCGCCGACGCGAACCTGGTGATGATGGGCAACCTCTACGGCTACGGACCCGTCGACGGCGTGGTCACCGAGACGACCCCGCTGGCGGCCACCGGCAACAAGGGCGAGGTCAGGGCCAGGATGTGGACCGAGGCACTGGCCGCGCACGACGCGGGCCGGTTGCGCGTCACCGAGGTGCGCGCCGGACAGTTCCTCGGCGCGGGCGCGGTGTCGATCTTCTCCCTGCTGGTGCAGCCCGCGGTACTGGCGGGCGCGCGGGCGAAGGTGCCGCAGGAGCTGGACCTGGCGCATTCGTTCACCGCCATCGACGACGCGGCGGCAGCTCTCGTCGCCGTCGCCCGCGACGACCGCGCATGGGGCCGCGCCTGGCACGCCCCGGTCATCACCACCACCGTGCGCGCGGCCGCGACCAGACTGGCGACGCTGGCCGGTGCGCCCGACCCTGATCTGGCCGTGCTGTCCGACGCCGAAATCACCGCGCTGGCTGAGGACGACCCGTTCTGGGCGGAACTGTTCGAGACCAAGCACATGTCGCACCGCGAATTCATCGCCGACGATGCCGCGCTGCGCACCACCCTCGGCGTCACCGCCTCCGCACTCGACGACGTTCTGCGCGCGGTACTTCCCGGCGACCAAGTCTGACCCGGAAACGGCGACCGCGGCCCCCGCGCGGGGGGGAGGGCCGGGCC
>NZ_JBHXMY010000747.1:927-2459 GCF_042720195.1 Nocardia sp. NPDC058497
AGCCCCCTCTGCGGTCGCCGCGGCGTCACGCCCCCGCCTCACGCCCCCGCCCCCCAGCGGCGCGGGCCGCCGCGGTGTGGGCGGCCGCCCCCCCCCCCCCGAGGCGCGGTGAGCTAGCCCGCCGAGCCGGTCAGCAGGCCGCCCAGATCGGCCGATCCGGTGCCGCCGCCGGGGGTGGTCGGCTTGGCGCTGACCTCGACGGTGACGGTCTTGGAGCTGATCAGCTCCTGCACGGCCTTGATCTCGTGCGAGCCGGGGGTCGACGGGGTCCAGGTGATGGTGGCCTTGCCGCCGGAGACCGAGACGGGCTCGCCGATCTGGGTGCCGTTGTCGGTGAAGGTCACCTTGAACAGGAACGATGTCGCGGTGACATCGGCGGTGACGGTGTAGGCGGTGCCCACGTAGTGGGTGGTGCCGCTGACCGTCACGCCCTGGACGAGCGCCGAGGCCTGCGGCGCCACCAGCACCGTGGCCGCGGCGACCGCGGTAAAAGTTGTGAGTCCGAAGCCGGCCCGCCGTGCGTTGGTCTTCATGGTTGTTCTCCTGGTTCGCGCTGTCCCACCGCTGTGGGTGAGCGCGACACTATCGAGCCGGTCACCACGCTGTCCGAGAAACAGAAAAACGAATGTTTAAAACTAGGGTGGGCCGGTTCGTCGCAGGTAGCGCCGGAATCATCCCGTGCGGATGAGGCGAGCGCCGCGGTGGTGGACGACACTGGGGCACATGCCGACGTCAGGTGCGGTTCGCTATCAGTTCGTCATCGAGGGCGAGCTCACCGACCGTGCCGTCGCGGCCTTCCCCGAACTGCGGCGCAGCGCCCATTCGGCCACCGGCACCACCACCCTCTACGGCGAGCTCGCCGACAACACCGCCATGCGCGGCGTGCTCGCCCGCATCGATGTCCTCGGGCTCACCCTGCTCGGCATGTCCCGGCTGCCCGACTGAACGCGAGGATTGCCGATCGTTAGCCGAGGTCGGTAGCCCGCCATGATGACGTCGATCTGATAACGAGCACGCCGTCGCCGCACGACCGGCAAACGCGCAGGTCGGGTTTCGCCTACCGTCGAACCTGCTGGTGGATCGGCCCCGCAGGGTAGACGACGAGCTCAGGAGTGTGGTGGTGGCAACCTCGTACCGAGCGATAGCTGAAAGCCCGTCTTATGTCGATGCGAGCATCCCCGAACTGTCGTTCGCCTCCGTCCGCTGCACCGAGATCAATGCCAGGCTCGACCGCGCCCACGCCGCCGCCGGGCACACAGTGCTGGTGTCCGGACCGGCCGGCAGCGGCAAGACCGTCGCCCTGGTCGACTGGGTGACCCGGTCGCGGCGCCTGCGCTCGGCCGCGGTCGGCTGGCTGACCGTCACCGAGCGCCTGGCCGACAGTGGTGACCTGATCCCGGCGATCGCGCAGATCCTCGACCCGTCGGCCGATGTCGTCGCCGACGGTGCGCTGCGCACCCCCGGCGCACAGGGGGCGCACCAGGGGGGCGCCCAGGCCCAAAACCCCGCACAATGCGAGAGTAACCAACACC
>NZ_JBHXMY010000748.1:0-2454 GCF_042720195.1 Nocardia sp. NPDC058497
CGGCGATACCGACCCTGCGGCGACCGAAACCACTCCTCAGGGTGCGGCGAAACCCACCTCAGGGAGGGCCTCCGGAACCCGAACGTCAGTGTGCGGGTGCGGATCACACCCAGCGTCCACCTTGCTGCCCGGTTGACAAGCGGGCAGCAGGCACTGACTGAGCAGCCTTGGTTAAGCCCGGAAACCGTTGTGGAGCCACGTGTTCCGTGGCCCCACACCGATCAGAGGTCAGGCACTGAAACGTTCGGCGACCATTTCCTTGGTGAGTCCGTAGTCGGCGAGTGAGTAGTGGTGGGTGGGTTTACGGTCGCCGGTGCGGCTTTCGTTGTCGAGGGCGGTGATGGCGGTGCGGGCCTCGTCGGTGAAATCGGTGCCGATCCGGGTGTAGATGCGTTCGACGACGCCGAAGGGGTCGGCGCGGAGGTCGTCGAACTCGACGTCGATGAAGGTGGCGTCGGTGTGGCGGGCGCGGGCCGCCGTGAACTCGGAGAGGCCGCGGGCCCACAGGTCGAGTTGGGTGCGGCCGATGGTTTCGCCGGTGAAGGTGGTCGACCAGCCGCGGGTGGCGTGTTCGTTGAGGCTGCACACCGACGGGATGATCGTGGCGGGGTCGCGGTGGGTCTGGATGACGACGGCGTCCGGGTAGACGGCGAGCAGGGCATCCAGACAGAACAGGTGGCTGGGGTTCTTGAGGACCCAGCGGCGGGTGTCGTTCATGCCGATCAGCTGCAGGTTGCGGCGGTGGCGCGCGTAGGCGGGCGTCCAGTCCCGGCCGGCCAGCCACTGCGAGTAGCTCGGGACGTAGGCCAGGCATTCGTAGGAATGCGAGGTGCCCGACTGCCGGAGCAGCTGCCAGCATTCCTCCACGTCGGAGGCGCTCATGTAGTGCAGGCCCATGAACTCGGGGTTCTGCACCTGATGCTGCCGCAGGCCCGCATCGATCTGCTGGTAGGCCGGATTCTCGGACCAGGTTTCGCGCGGCGGGCGCGGCTGCGGGAAGTCGGTCAGCCACATCTCCCCCCCGGGGTGGGCCGTACGGGCCGCCACCCGCGGGCGCTGTGGGGTGGTGCCGGTCCGAGGCAGCCCGGTGACGAAAATCGGCCGGGTGACGGGTGTGTCGACATAGCCGGGGTTTGCCGCCCACGCGGCCTCACTCAACGCGCGAGCGACGAGCGTGCCGCGCAGGAAGAATCGCGACATCTTGCTGCCGAGCTCGGTGAGCCCGGCCTCGTCGCGATACGAGTCGAGCAGCACCTGCAACGCCTCGGTGTAGTCGTCGGTCCCGAAATCGGTGAGACCGGTGAGTTTGGTGGCGTAGGCGTGCAGGTCGGCCACGGTGCCGACATCGGTGCGCACGGTCATCGAAGGAGACTCCTTGCTCAGTTGTGGTATTCGCCGCAGTTGACGTCGAGGGTCTGACCGGTGATCGCCGACGACCAGTCGGACGCGAGAAACACCACGGCACGGGCGATCTCGTCGGGCTCGGGCAATCGCTTCAGGTCGGATTTCGAGGCGGTCTGTTCGTAGACCTGCTCGACGGTGATGCCGTACTTCTCGGCGACCTGACCGAAGTACCACTTCAGCTGGTCGGTCCAGATGTAGCCGGGCAGCACGCTGTTGACCCGCACACCCTTGCCGCCGAGTTCGGTGGCCAAGGTCTGCGACATCGCCAGCAGGGCGGCCTTGGTGAGTTTGTAGCTGCCGTACCGCGGTTCGGAATGCCGCACGACCATCGAATTGATCATCACCACAGCGCCTTTGGTCTCGGCGAGGGCGGGTGTGAACGCCTGCGTCATCCGCAGGCCACCCAGCACCGTCATGTCGAGGCTCGAGCGGATGTGGTCGAAGTCGGTGCGATCCAGCGGCTTCATCGACGGCACCGAGAACGCATTGTTCACCAGCGCGTCGACCCGGCCGAACGTCTCGACGGTCTTCGCCACCAGATTCTGGACCGCTGCCTCGTCGGTGATATCGGTGGGCACGCTCAGCGTGGCGCCACCGGCAGCCTCGATCTCGGCGGCCACCTCGAGCAACCGCGATTCGGTCCGCGCCGCCAGCACCACCGTGGCGCCCGCGGCCGCGGCCTCCAGGCAGATCGACCGGCCGAGCCCGGGGCCGACCCCGGACACGACGACTACCTTCCCGTCCAACAATGCCCCGCTCATCGAGAAAGCTCCGGAATGAGCCGTGAAGCTGGGTCGCAGAGCCGCTCGAGCAATCTTCTTGTTGTCCACATAGCGTTGGATGACCTCCAAAGGTTGTGCCGCGCACCATCGCGGCGAACTAGGTTTTGGTCCACAGCATTCGGAGCTGAGACCGGTGGGGTGACACCCCTGATGGGCGTAGCGCTCGGTGCAGACCACACGGTGGGTGCAGCGGTAGAACATGTTGGTGTTGAGCAGGTCTCACCCATCCGATGCATCAATAGCGATGCACTATTACACTGCCTCGTAT
>NZ_JBHXMY010000749.1:0-2447 GCF_042720195.1 Nocardia sp. NPDC058497
GGGTAACGCTCGCCTGGCTGCTGCAGCGCTCGCCGTCGATGGTCCTGATCCCCGGAACTTCCTCGGTCACCCACCTGCGGGAGAATGTCGCCGCGGCCGACCTGCAGCTGCCCGCCGAGGCGATCGCCGAAATCGACGCCATCGAGCCGTGACCCCGCCAGCTCTGGAGGCCTGATCCTGCCGGGTCGAACCAGACTATTGGTACCACCGTGCACTGCACCACGAGTGCAGTGCACGATGCAGCGGCACGCCAGCGAACGGTGCAGCGTCGGCAGCGACGATGGCCTCGGCCGTCAGGAGAAGGGGAGTACCACCGATCTCGAATGCCGGTGGATTCCCCTTCTCAGCACAGGGGAGGTACGCCCATGGTGAACATGGAGCTCGATCACATGGACGTCGATGGAGACCGAGAGTCCACTGCCAGAGCGCTGGTCGGCATGGCGGTGGACGGAGACGAGGACGCCTGGGAACAAATCGTTGCCAAGCACGCCCGCTACCTGGGCTCTATCGGGAGGGCGAAGCGCCTCTCCTCTGAGGAGTGCTCCGACGCTATGCAGGAAACGTGGCTCAGCGCGGTTGCCCAACTGCCAAAGCTTCGCGACCCGAGCCGGCTTCGTCCGTGGCTGGCCATGATCATGCGACGCAACTGCGAAGACATCAGCCTTCGCCGAAACAAGCAGCGTGAGGAACTGGTGGGCAATGTGGCCGACATTGTCGGCGAATGGCTTCGCGACGAACGTGTCAACATCGAGCGGGACATACTTGCCACCGAACGGACATCGGTACTCCATGAGGTGCTGAGGCTGCTGCCGGAGGGCGAACGCGTGCTCCTCACGGAGCTGACCCACAATGATGGTTCGTACGGCGAAATTGCCAGTCACCTCGGAATCCCGGTGGGCAGCATCGGTCCGACCCGGATGCGAGCGCTACGCCGACTGCGCGAACTGTTCGATGACACACCTACAGGTGACGTGCTTCGGACCGCCTGACGCCGGGAGCCGACCACAACGCCGCCGCGGGTCTCGCGGCAGCGCAGTCCCGAATGAGCCGGCTTGGAGCGCGGTTCCGGAACCGGCCACGTCCGCACAGCCCCCTGATCTACATCTCTTCAGCTCGGTCATCATGATCGCGAACCCGCTGACATGGCCCGCAGAGATTCCAACTCCGGACTCGCGGACAGGATCGCGTCGAGGCGATGCTGATCGTCGGGGTCCAGCCTCGCGGGATCGGTCATGATGGCGACCCGACGCACGGCCGGTGGCTTCGGTGACGCCAAAACGTGGGGTAAACGTGGGGCCAGGTCAAACAAAAAGGTCAGGCCCGGTTTTAGACCGGGCCTGACCTGCTATTTCTGTGGAGCTAAGGGCTCCTATCAGGTTCGGTTGCTGAGTCGTCGCCAGCAGATGAGCGCCGCAGCGAGGTCGAGGAATCCTTGGTGAATGTCGGTGCGGCGTTCCCAACGGACAGCCAGGCGCCGGTATTGGTGCAGCAAGGCCAGGGTTTGCTCGACGATCCAGCGGCCGGCGGTCACCTTGTCGCGGGTGCCGCGGCGTGGGATATAGCCGGTGATCCCTCGGTGCTCGAGTTCGTCGTAGACCCGGGGATAGTCGTAGCCCTTGTCCGCGATCAGGGTGGTGATCCGCTCGCGTGGACGGCCGGGTCGTCCTTGTAGAGGTCGTACTCGGTCGAGCAGCTCGGGCAGAACCAGGTGGTCGTTGACGTTGGCCGCTGACTGCACGATGGCGAGTGGGAGCCCGTTACCGCAGGTCAGGATGTGGTGTTTCGCTCCGGTCTTACGGCGGTCGACCGGGCTGGGACCGGTGTCGGCGCCCCCTTTTTGGCCCGCACATGCGAGCCGTCGGGTATGACGCGGTCGAAATCGACCAATCCCGCGCGGTGGCAGTGGGCGAGCATCGTGGTGTGCATGGCCTCGAACACCCCGGCGGACTGCCAATCTCGTAGCCGCCGCCAGCAGGTCATCCCGGACCCGAATCCCAGTTCCTGGGGTAGATCCTCCCACCCGATGCCGGTGATCAGCACGAACAGAATCCCTTGCAGGACAAGCCGATCGTTCATCCGTGCTGGTCCTGGTGTGCCCGGGGCCTTCACCGGTAGTAGCGGTTCGATCACTGCCCAGAGCTGGTCGTCCACGATCCATGGTGCTGCCACGACGAAACATGCTGCACTACAACGAGACTCACCGCTACCTGACAGAACCTGCTAGGAGCTCTGAGGTGTTCGACAGTCCCGACGAACGGGTCCCGCACGGCCTCTGCGGCCGCGATGATACCGAGGCCTTTCTCCGGAGTGCGTCAAGCGTGATCAGGCCAGAACGCCAACTACGAAGTCGATCGAGGTCAACATGCAGCCCGAATTAAGATGATCTCGGTCGCCCCCTCGCTCGCATGTGCGAGCCACCGAGTCTGTGATTCACCCCCCTCGGCGGC
>NZ_JBHXMY010000750.1:0-2446 GCF_042720195.1 Nocardia sp. NPDC058497
GATCGCCGTCGGCGACGCACCCGCTCCCACACCGCCCGACTACCTCGGTGACCCCGTCAAACGCGGACGAATCGACGCCACCCCCGAACAGATCGCTACACTCGACCCCCTCGCACGTAAACGCAACGACGCGATAGCACGCGACACCACCGCCTTGGCCAACCGCGACAACGCTCGAACAGCGTTCGAAGCCGACCCGTCACCGGCCAACCAAGCCCGACTGGACCGCGCCGAGGCCGAATACAGCAGCGCCCACACCGCCATGTCCAAGGCAGCCGAGAAGTACGGTGACAACGTGGCCGCCGAAGCCGCCATCCGCGACCACTACCCCGGCGCGACACGCATCGACCTCCACGGCCCCGCCAACGGCAACCACCAATTCGACCAAGTGTGGCGCACCCAAGACGGGCGATACGTCGTGGTCGAAGCAAAGAGCAGCACCGAAACCCGACTAGGAGCCCGCAACCTACCCAACGGCCAGCGCGTCTCCCAAGGCACCCGCGACTACTTCGAAGACATCCTCAATGAGATGGAAAATCGAGGCATGAAGGCAGAAAACCAGCGAGACACCATCGACGGAAAGGATCTCGTTACCGAACTCCGCGACTCCTTGGAACAAGATAATCTTGATTACGTTGTCGTACACGGCGCACCGAATACCGGCACATACGCCGGTTATAAAATGAAGACATTCAATATCGAAGCAGGGAGCTGAGAGATTTCATGGAGACCATCCCGGTCCACTGGACGGCACTGTCCGCGCCGTCCGCCTATCTCATCCGGATACAGGAATCGACCTCGGACGCCCTCAGCAGGATGACCGAACATCCGAGAGCAATTACGACCGCTTTCGAACGAGCTGCGAAAAAGGTGCGAGAGCAATTGACTCTCGATCCGACTGGCCGGAAGTTGGAATCCTGGGAAGCCGCCGTATTGGTATTGCAGACCGGTTCAGCGATGTTCGAATGGGCCTACACCACCGACGACGCAATCGACGTGATGATCGATCACGAAGTACGGCACCTGAGCACACTCAAGGACAACGTCGCCGCACGACGCTCATGGGGTTCGAGTTCTCACAAATGGTTGACTACGTTCTGGTGGTGCCTGATCTGCCGAGACGGCCCACGCCTCGAGCAGCTGGCGAACATACCAGCAGAGAACCTGTTCCCTCCCCACGTCCAGACCGACGAATACTGGATCCGCTGGACCGAAGCACTGCAGATCTGGGCACTGAAACAGCCCGGACTGGTCGACAAACTCGGTGACGCGATCCAGCTTTCCGACCCCTCGATCGCCGTCATCACCCCCCGAGACATGCTCGACAAAATCAACTACCAATACATCTACCTGTTCTACCGAGTCCTCCAAGGCGACCCCGACGAATTCAACACCGCCCTCCAGCAAGCCCTGCACTACCACCGCGAATACTGGACATCCGACCCCGACCGCGAAGATGACTTCACCGGAAACCTCGCACTCGGGCTGCTCGCCATCGCCTGCCTCGCCCTGGACTCCGGCATCCCCGTCAACGTGCAATCGGACTACCTTCCCGAACATCTCCTCCGCGGAAGCTGGCTCGGAGAATTCCCCATATAACCTCAACACAGCACCGCGAACCACGCGATATGGCGAGAACACCCTGGTCGAACTGGGACACCGTCCGCGACGGATTCGGCAAGGTGCCCGATCGGGTGCGGGACATCTTCGTCACGGCATTGACCCCCGGGACCACACACATCGCGGCATTCCCGGATCCACTGCCGCTGGGGGTCCGGATAGGGTTGGTCGCACCAGAAGGCTCATCGCGCGAGCGGATTCGTGTCCGCGCCGAGCACGACGAGACCGGCTACTTCCTCGACTTCTACAAAGAGGGAAACGACGGGGAAACCTCTTCACACTGCCGGATCCGTGAGGACGGCTCGAACACGCCGCTGGAGAATCTCATCTTGGTGCACCGACACTTCGACGATCCTGAACAGGCCAGGCAAGAGCGGGAGCGCCGTGCCGCCCACAACAAGCGGGTCGTGGAGATCCTGCGGGCGAAGGGTTTGTACATGTGAATCAGAGGAATCACCGTCCATGAAATGGTGCCGGCGGGACATCTACGTCACCGCCCCGACACCAGGGACGACCGACATCGCCGCACTCCCGGATCCACTCCCGCAGGGGATTGGGATCGGGTTGGTCGCACCAGAAGGGTCGTCCCGCAAGCGGATTGTCGTCCGCGCCGAGCGACGAGACCGGCCCGCGTTGTGCAAGTATCTGGGCTGGCGGTTGTCTCGAGCCATGCGAGCATTGTGGGTGTGACCGAACGCCTGCGAGCCATCGCCGCCGACAACGAGCAAATCATCGCAGCCGGCGGTTACCTGGCGCCCGGCGGACACTATGTCTCGTTGACATCGAGGGTGCAAGCCGCCGTCCAGGGCACCCGGATGTACGGCCC
>NZ_JBHXMY010000751.1:0-2433 GCF_042720195.1 Nocardia sp. NPDC058497
TGCCCCCCCCGGCCGGTAGGGGGGGGGGGGGGGGGGTGCTCAATGCGCGGCGCCCGCTCGCGCCGGGGGGGGGGTGGGGGGGGGGGTGCGCGCTCGTCTACCTCCAGGTCGGCGTGACGGCCCTGCTCGGCGGTGCCTCCGACCCCGGGTCGACGTCGAAGACCGTGTCGCACTGGGCGGGTCTGGTGGTCGGCCTGGTGTTCCTGGCCGCGGCCGCCCGCGTCATCGTGCACCGCCCTGGCCCGGATGCGCCCGCGCCGAAACTCCTCACCGAACTCGAATCGGCCGGCCCACGCACAGCGTTCGCGGCCGGTCTGGTGCTGGCGATCGTCAACCCCAACCTGTTCGGCGCCCTGTTCACGATCAGGGGCATCGTCAACGTGACTTAGGCGGTGCGCGGGTCCAGGTGCAAATCACCCCAAGTGGGTGAGGCGGGAACCAGACGGATCGCCGAGCATCGGGTAGACGTACCGACCCGAGCTGAGGAGCGATATCCGATGGCACTGGACTACGACGATCGCACCGACTTCGAGAACGCCGATCGCGGGTTTATCGCGACGTTGACGCCGATGCGGATTACCAAGGCCGACGGCACGGTTGTCTTCGACACCTCCGGCTATGACTTCCTCGACCGCCCCTGCCCGGACACGATCAATCCGAGCCTGTTCCGCCAGGCCCAGCTGTGTGTAAAGAACGGCCTGTACAAGGTTGTCGACGGCATCTTTCAGATCCGCGGTTTCGACATCTCCAACATGACGATCGTCGAGGGCGACACCGGCATCATCGTGATCGACCCGCTCATCTCCGCCGAGTGCGCCGCGGCGGGGCTGAAGCTGTATCGCGACGAGCGCGGCGACCGGCCCGTCACCGCCGTCATCTACACCCATTCCCATGGTGACCATTTCGGCGGCGTCGACGGTGTCCTGCCCGACGGGCGCGGCGACCTCCCGATCCTGGCGCCGGAGGGGTTCATGGCCGAAGCCGTCTCGGAGAACGTCTACGCGGGCGTGGCTATGGCCCGGCGCGGCACCTACATGTACGGCGTCGGGATGACGCCGGGACCGCACGGTCAGTGCAGCACCGGCCTGGGAATCCAGACTTCGAGCGGCACCTTCGGCCTGATCCCGCCCACGGTCGACATCACCCACACCGGCCAGCAGGAGACCGTCGACGGCGTCCCGATCGTGTTCCAGATGACGCCGGGCACCGAGGCGCCGTCGGAGATGAACTTCTATTTCCCACGGCACCGTGCGCTCTGCCTGGCCGAGAACGCGACCCACAACCTGCACAACCTGCTGACCTTGCGCGGTGCGCAGGTCCGCGACCCGCGCATCTGGTCTCACTACATCGACGAGGCGATCGAGATGTTCGCCATCGACGCCGATGTCGCGTTCGCCTCGCACCACTGGCCGACCTGGGGCGCCGACAACATCGTCGCGTTCCTGTCGGTGCAGCGCGATCTCTACATGTATCTGCACGACCAGACGCTGCGGATGATGAACGAGGGACTCAACGGCCCGGAGATCGCCGAAGCCATAGAGTTGCCCGCCGGCCTTGCCGACGCGTGGAGCGCGCGCGGCTACTACGGGTCCGTCAGCCACAATGTGAAGGCCATCTACCAGCGGTATCTCGGCTGGTTCGACGGCAACCCGAGTTCGCTGTGGGAGTGGCCGGCGCAGCAGAAGGCGGTCCGCTATGTGGAGACCATCGGCGGGATCGATGCGGTGATCGAGAAGGGCCGCGCCTACGCCGACGCGGACGACCTGCGCTTCGCCGCCGAGCTGCTCAAGCACGCGGTGTTCGCGGCGCCGGACAACGCGGACGCGAAAGCAGCGCTCGCGCAGACATATCAGAAGCTAGGGTTCGGCGCGGAGAACGCCACCTGGCGCTGCTTCTACCTCACCGGTGACGGAGAGCTCCGCAACGGCATCCAGCCGACCGTACTGAACCTCGGTGGCGGCATGGCCGCCGCGCTGTCAGTGGACCAGCTGTTCGACACCATCGCGATCCGGGTCAACGGCCCACGCGCGGCGCAGGATTCGTTCCGGATCGAGTGGCACTTCTCCGACTTGGACAGCGTCATGCGCCTCACCCTGTCCAACGGTGTCCTGATCCGCACGACGGACCCGCGCTCGAAGGCCGACATCGACCTCACCCTGAACCTCACCAAACCACTGCTGCTCGGCATCCTCGCGGGCAAGGGCATCGACGGCATCGACCACACCGGCGACCCCACCGTCCTCCAACGCCTGTTCGCCCTCCTGGACGACCCCGACCCGAACTTCCCGATCGTCACCCCTTGAGCCCCCGGCGATGGGGGGGGGGGGGGCGGCGCCCCCCCCCCCCACCCAGGGGCCCCCCCGGCCGGGGCGCGAGGAGGCGGGGGGAGCGGCGCACGACGCGGGCGGCGCCCCCCCCCGCGCCCCGCACCCG
>NZ_JBHXMY010000752.1:0-2428 GCF_042720195.1 Nocardia sp. NPDC058497
TGTGGGTCTGTCCCGCACCCCCGTGACCCCGGCCGGTCGGGGGGTGGGGCACGCGCTGGGCCGACTCCCCGAGAACTCGGCCGGTCCCGGGGGGCGGCAAGAGTCTAGCGTCCGGGCCGACGGTGGGATGTCGGGGTACTTTGCGCGGACCACCGATTCTTGCGAGATCCGTCGGCCGGCTGGATGCTCCGGGTGTGCTGGATCGGCCGGGTGTCTTGCGACAGCTGGGTACGGTCGCGGTCAGGATTTGCTGGGGCGGTGAGCCACGACAAAGCGGGGCTTGTCTGCGAGGTCGGTGTGTTCGACGATGCCGGTGAACCCGGCCGCGGCGAGCAGGGACGCTACTCCCCCGCCGTTGGTGTCGTCGTGTTCGATCGCGGTGGCGCCGCCGGGGCGGAGCAGGCGGGCGATGGTGGGGACCATGGCGCGGATGACGTCGAGGCCGTCGGGGCCGCCGAAGAGGGCGCGGTGGGGGTCGTGGTCGGCGACCTCGGGGTCGAGGACCGCCGCCTCGGGGATGTAGGGCGGGTTCGAGACGAGCAGGTCGACGCGGCCCGACAGTTCGGTGAGCAGGGTCGGGTCGGTGACGTCGTCGGCGTACAGGGTGATGGGGGTGTCGCCGTCGGCGATGCGGTCGTCGGCGTTGCGGCGGGCCCAGGTCACGGCGTCGGGGTCGAGTTCGACGGCGTGGACCTGGGCGTCCGGGCGGGCGTGGGCGATGGCGAGGGCAAGGGCGCCCGAGCCGGTGCACAGGTCGACGACGATCGGTGCGTGGTCGTGCGGCAGTGTCTCCAGCCAGGCCAGCGCCCACGCGAACAGCAGCTCGGTCTCCGGGCGCGGGACGAAGACGCCGGGACCGACTGCGAGGTCGATCTCGCCCATCGCGGCCGTCCCGGTCAAGTGCTGCAACGGGATTCGCGCGGCCCGCTGGTCGATCAGCCGGGCGAACCGCGCGGCTTCCTCGGGCTCCACCATCGGGTGCAGCGCCAGGCGCATCCGGTCGACACCGAGCACGTGGGCGGCCAGGTTCTCCGCATCGGGCAGCGGCGAGGCGACGCCCGCCTCGGCCAGCCGCGCCGCGGCCTCGACGATCAACGGGCGCAGCCGGACACGCTCTGTCACTGGATCATTCGGCATGCTCGGGTGCCCTCCGTGGTGACGCGGGCTGCCTCCTGCGGGCGCTGACCGCTCATGCCGGTTACTCGGCGGCCATGCGGGCGTCGCGGTCGGCCTTGCCGAGCGCGTCGAGCAGCGCGTCCATGTCACCGTCGAGGACGGCGTCGAGGTTGTGCGCCTTGAAACCGATGCGGTGATCGGCGATCCGGTTCTCCGGGAAGTTGTAGGTGCGGATGCGCTCGGAGCGGTCCACCGTGCGGATCTGGCTCGCGCGACCGGCCGCGGCCTCCTGGTCGGCCTGCTCCTCGGCCAGCGCCTGCAGCCGGGCGGCGAGCACCTGCATCGCGCGCGCCTTGTTCTGCAGCTGGGAGCGCTCGTTCTGGCAGGTCACCACGATGCCGGAGGGCAGGTGGGTGATACGGACCGCGGAGTCGGTGGTGTTGACGCCCTGGCCGCCCTTGCCGGAGGACCGGTAGACGTCGATGCGCAGGTCGGTCTCGTCGATCTGCACCTGCTCGACCTCGTCGGGCTCGGGGTAGATCAGCACGCCCGCCGCCGAAGTGTGGATGCGGCCCTGCGACTCGGTCACCGGCACGCGCTGCACGCGGTGCACGCCACCTTCGAACTTGAACCGCGACCACACGCCGTCGCGCGCGGCGTCACGGCTCTTGATCGACAGCGTCGCGTCCTTGTAGCCGCCCAGGTCGGAATAGGTGACATCGAGCGTCTCCACCTTCCAGCCGTGCCGCTCGGCGTAGCGGATGTACATGCGCGCCAGGTCGGCGGCGAACAGCGCCGATTCCTCGCCGCCCTCACCGGACTTCACCTCGAGCACCACGTCGTCGCTGTCGTGCGGGTCGCGCGGGGCGAGCAGATCGGCCAGCGCCTGCTCGAGCTCCACCAGCTGGGCCTCCAGACCGGGCACCTCGGCGGCGAACGCGGCGTCGTCGGCGGCCAGCTCACGGGCGGCCTCGAGATCGTCGCGGACCGACTCGAGCTTGCGGTAGGTCGACATCACCGGGGCCAGCTCGGCGAACCGCTTGCCCACCCGCCGGGCCGCACTGGCGTCGCTGTGCAACGACGGATCGGCCAGCTGCGTCTCCAGGCCTGCGTACTCGGCCAGAATGTCGTCGATGGCGGACGGCTGCGTCACGTTTGCTTCCTTATGTGCGGTGCGGGCGGAATCGGTGGGCGAGAAACCACCGAGCCCCGCCCCGCGGGACCCAAAACCGGGCGGGGGTTTGGGAAAAAACAGTCGGCGGCCGGATTTGCCCCCCGCGTTACCGAGAGAGCCACGAAAGCAGGGACCCCG
>NZ_JBHXMY010000753.1:0-2421 GCF_042720195.1 Nocardia sp. NPDC058497
TTGCCGACACTGGTCAGAGCTCGAATGTTGCCGATGTCAGCCAGGTCTCGCCCCGGTAGTGCGGATGCATGATCTGGCTCACCGCATCGAGCAGCACCCGGGGGAACGGGCCGGTACCGTAGTCGACCTTCTTATTGGCCATATTGATGGTGACCTGGTAGTCGAGCGGCTGTTGGGGTGGATCCGTCCTGGAGAGGCACTGGATTCGGTACGCCAGTGTCGCGCCGATCTCCGCGACCAGGTCGATCCGGACCTGCCAGGGTTTCGGATGGATCTGTCCGGTACCGAAGTAGGTCTTGTCCCACTTCGCCCGGTCGAGGAGGAGCGCTGGATGATCCGGCGGGTTCTGGCCCAGATCGAACACATGCGAATTCTTCTTATCGACTCCATAGATGGCGTAGCCACCGCCAGGATCGGGAAGAATGCCCCGGGCGGCTTTCTCGGCCACCTCGCGATCTCTCCGCAGCTGTTCCGGATGCGGTCGCACCTGGCAGACCCACGTCGTCGGAGTCTCCCGAATGTCGAACTCCGCGGGCGTGTTCAGCACCTCGCGCAGGTAGGCGGTGACCTGTTCCTCGGTATCGAGGGGTCCATACTGTGGCATAGGGAGTCCTTCGTTGTTCTCCAGGATCTCGCCGGCACGCGTGCTTGTTCGGCGGGATATCGCCCTGTGCGTGCCAGTTGACGTTCAGTGAGCTCATCGCAGGTATTCGCGGTTTCGGATACTACGATTCAACGCCTCGTTGATATCCGCGTGGTCGAACGTCGATGTAACTAGTCTCGATACGAACAGGTGGGACGGAAGATGGGAATTGGATTACGTCACCGGTGCTACGCTCCACAACTAGAATGGCTCCACCTCGATTCTGCGCAGTAGGTACTATCTGCCAACCTGCATCGAATTCACTAAGGCTGAAATCATCGGAGCCCAATATCTTGCGGGCGAGATCTCCGGCTTCGGATTCTTCAATCATGGGAGCTCGCCTACTCTCAAGTGGTTACTGTCGGCATTTATGTACGCACTGTATCGGGGTCTTCATTCGGTGGAATGATACTCGACTTGGTTATCGCCGATGTTTATTCCTTGCCGTCGGAGGCTGTCCACCACTTGGTGTGTATATCTTCGGGTCGGCCGGTAGTGGCTACTCTGATCGCTCACGAGGAGAACTTGTCCGGCTGCCGCCTGAATGTCCCCGGCCCCCGCAACCGGTGCTCCTGCCGACAGGCTTGAATGATGAAACTCGCCCAGAATATGGACCGGCGCGGAGTAGAAATATCCATCGTGATCCATGATGAAGATTGCTCGCCCACCCTGCGGAGTCCAGAGCGTCTGTGCGGTCGTAGTGTCGAACAACTCGCCCTTGTGGTAGTGCAGGAGGCCATCGTAGCTGTGCAGGCGGAAATCTTGCCGCGCTGTGTCGTTCAGATATAGGACCTGTTTTCCATCCCATGCAGAGTTCTCGGGAAGATGTTCTCCGCGAAATGCGGGAAGTATTGGCGTCGTCTCAAAACGGGTCGCGCTCGGCTGAATGCCTGGTTCGTCGAGTTGGAAAATTCGTCCCGGTTCCACTCTTCCGGTGTCGGTCAATTCTCGGATAACTTCGCCCGGGTCATGTGCTGGGTCGGCGGCATAGACGATAACGTCATCGCTTCCGTTCCATTATGGAGAGAAGAATCCGACGATTGTTCCGGAACTCATTCTCAGCAGCAGGAATGGTCCATCCTCGCTGTCGCGATTGAATCCGCGAGCAAGGCGTCCCTCCACCTGGTTGACAGTGAGCGCGAGTCTGGCTATCGGTCGGGCATTCCCGAATTCGCTCAGGTAGTCGGCGGGCAAGGGGGCGTAGGGAATTGTCGGCCATGGACGCATCGAATCCATGTTCTCGACGACTTGCGCCAGGAAGTGTCGTAGCACGTCCTCCGGCTGGCGCATCTGAACGGGGGTTGGCAACGGTGCCCGGCGACGCAAACCGTCGGCGAGCGATCGGTATTCGTCCGCCGCGGTCAGATACTCGATCGGTTCGACCAACAGCGCGGTAGCGATCCGAGCCGCCAGCTTCGGGCTCAACTCTGGTTCGAACTGGATGCGGTAGAAGATCCGTTGAACGATCCCGGTCCAGTAATCCATCCCCTAATCCTTCCTCATCGCGGCGCTTCGAACTCGACCTGGGCCGCGCTGAGCGGGATCCCAAGCCTACGTAGATGTTCGACTGCCTGCAAAGTGTGGCCTCGTTCAGGCCGGTAATGACCACTGGAATCGGTGAGCAGCTGCAGCACTCCACCGGAGACGACAAGTTCTCCGGCGGCGGCGACTGGAGCTCCAGCGAGGAAGCTCGACTGGTGGAAACGCGCGGGCGAAATTTCGAGCGCGGCGGATAGGTGTACCGGGTGGTGCGACACGAAAATTTAGTGCCCACACCC
>NZ_JBHXMY010000754.1:0-2420 GCF_042720195.1 Nocardia sp. NPDC058497
GGCGAACGCTGAGCCGATCGGCCGGTGAGGCTGCTGCCCTCTTCCAGCCCGGCCACGCGCTGGGCCCAGTGCGCCTTGTCGGATTCGAAGCGGGTGCTGTCGCGGTAGGCGATCTCGGAGTCGTAGAGGGTGCGCAGGTCGGTGGCCTTGCCGGCCGGTGCCTCGGCGCCGGTGACGGCCGCAGTGTAGAGCTCCGCGATCCGAGCAGTAAAAGTCGCAGCGCCGAAACCGTCCAACACAATGTGGTGGGCGCGCGAATACCAAAACCAGCGGTCATCGCTGATCTGAAGCACTGCTGCCCGAACCAGACGATCGGACGTAAGGTTGATCGGACACGAATATTCTTGACGCATCCAAACTAGCGCAGCGCGTTCTGAATTCTCCACGTCACGAAGGTCTACGTATTCAAGTTCGCTCGATAGGCCTGGGTCTACATACTGACAGGGCTCCCCATTCAATTCAGCGATGCGAACAAATCCACTCCCGAACTCCAAACCTGCGATAATGCTGACTCGCTCCAGAGTTTCCAAGTCGAGATCGCCACGAATATCGACGTACTGTGCAGTATTAATCGGAATGAATGGATCGAGATGCTGCGCATACCATTGACCCATCTGCGATGGCGATAGCGGAATAGCACTACTGAACCCGATCATGGACATTCCCACCCCTCAATATTCGATAGCCAAAGCATGTGGCCCGATATCCGCCAACCAGCGCATCAACCACTCTAATGGACGACCGGCGACGGCACCAGCTTCTGTCCTTGAACTCTATACATACTCGACACGAGGAGACCTAGCCCTGTGGCCGAATTCACGATAGCCTTTGCGCCGGGAGCTGGACCGGAGTCTGGTTTCAGCATGTCAGCCAGTTCGCACGGCCTATTGACATCGCGCGTAGCGGCCAGCACAACGGTGCATTTCATTACAGCGGCGCATGATGACGACATCACATGGCGCGTTTGCGGAAGGGGTTGACCTACAACTGCCGGCGCGATGTGACGAAGTCGCTTAGGCGCGGCCGCCTGGTAAGCCACCAGTACTGCGTCATAGTGCGGGGCCACAATGACGACACAGTGCCATGATGATCCTTGTAGGGGCTGGAGACACGCGACCAGACCGATCCGGTGAACCGTGTCCGAAGCCAGTCGCCGAATGCCTGCTCAGCTTCGGGTCGCACCTCCATCAGTGCGACCCGGGTGCGCGCTGCATGTGACAACAGTGACCCTATATAGCGCGCTTGGCATTCCAACATGAACACAACGGAGCCGAAGGTGAGATTGGTGTTCGGACCGGCCACGAAGAACAGATTCGGAAATTCGGACGTGGCCACGCCGAGATAGGCTTTGGCGCCCAGTGCCCAATGATCGGTAAGAGACTTGCCGCTGCGCCCGGACACCTCGACTGTGGAGAGGAAATCGGTCGGAGTGAAGCCTGTGCAGTAGACGATCAAGTCCAGGTCTAGCTGATCTCCTGCCTCGGTGGCAACTCCCGATTCGGTGATCGCGCTGATCCTGTCTGTCACGACAGTGCAGTTCGGAGCAGCGAGCGCTGGATAAAACGCGTCGGAGAACACACACCGCTTTCCGCCGACCGGGTAGTCAGGAGTCAACGTCTGACGCAGAACGGGATCGGAGACGTGTCGGCGGAGATGATCGCGCGCCATCCGAGCCACCCAGCGACTCCCTACCGGAGCTGACGTAACGGACAAGATGAATAGTTCGCACAGCGCATAGACGACGGCTCGTTCCACCGCGCGCACAGGTGACCACGCCGCCAGCGCAGTCCGCCGGGCCGAGTATCGAACATCGGACTTGGGCAAAACCCATGCGGCATTGCGTTGGAACACCGTCAGCGACGCGGCGTGACGCTGCAACCACGGAACCAACTGTGCAGCACTGGCCCCGGTCCCGATCACACCGACTCGGAGACCGTTGACATCGAGTGAGTCAGGCCATCGTGCTGAGTGGAACTGCACACCCCGGAATAGATCACGGCCGTCGAGGTTCGGCTGGCGAGGTTCGGCGAGCTGGCCGACCGCCGAGATCAGGTAGTCGGCGCGGAAGAGCTCGCCTGCTGCCGTCTGAACTTCCCAGTCGGTGCTTTCGCTGCGGAACCGTGCCGAGGTTACTGCCCGCCCGTATCGGATGCAGCGCTCGAGGCCCGCCTTACGGACCACATCGGCAAGATAGCCCTGGATCTCGACGCGGTCTCCGTACCTGCCGCGCCAGGAGAAGCCATGTCGCGCAAGCGAGTAGAGCGCAGACGGGTTGTCGCAGCGAGCCTCAGGATATTGATTCGCCAGCCAAACCCCGCCCGGACCGGCAGCGCGCTCCAGCACGATCATACGGGTGAACCCTCTCCGCCGCACTTCAAGCGCAGTCGAGATACCGCCGAACCCAGCCCCCATCACACAAA
>NZ_JBHXMY010000755.1:0-2418 GCF_042720195.1 Nocardia sp. NPDC058497
CGCCTCGAGCGACCCCGACGGTATCCTCGCGACTCCGGTGGAGCCCGTGGCGGGCGCCCCCCCCCGCCCCGGCCGGGGGGGGGGCGGCGGGGGCCCCCCCCCCACCACTGTTCCGGGTGACATTCGAGGATCATGTCGGCCGCCAGGCGCCCCCCGTCGCGACCGAGACGGTCGCGGCGACCCTGTGCGACGACCTCGGCACGGCGGACCTCCAGTTCTCCGTGACCGAGCACCGGGATGGAGACGGCCGCGCCGCCGGCATGAGCGTGGGAGTGCGGTATCGGACCGATCTGTTCGACGAAGAGATCGTCCGGGGATTCGCGAATCGGTGGACACGGATTCTGGTGTCGATGACGACGGAGGGGTCCGTGCGGGTCGGTGACATCGATCTGCTCGACCCTGCCGAGCGGCAGACCTTGGTGCCGGTCCGTGGTGCGCCCGGGGTCCCGCCGCGGCTTCTGCCCGAGATCCTGGCTGCCGCGGCGGGCGCGGATCCGGCGGAAACGGCGATATCGTGCGGGGATCTCCGAATCTCCTATCGAACGCTCGACGAGCAGTCGGACCGGTTGGCGCGGCTGCTGATCGGCCTCGGCGCGGGTCCGGAACGCTTCATCGCGATCGGCATGCCGCGGTCGGTCGAATCGGTGCTGGCGGTATGGGCGGTAGCCAAGACCGGCGCGGCGTTCGTGCCGATGGATACCACCTTTCCCGCCGAGCGGATCGCGGTCATGCTGGACGATTGCGGTGCTGTGCTCGGCCTTACGGTCGCGGCCGAGCGCGATCGGATGCCGGGAAGTATTCCGTGGGTAGTGCTCGATGATCCCCAGGTGGGGCAAACGCTCGCGCAGCCGTCGACAGCGGTGACCGACGCGGACCGGACGGCCACCCTGCGGCCGGATCATCCGGCGTACCTGATCTACACCTCGGGGTCGACGGGAACGCCGAAGGGAGTGGTGATCACCCATCGGGGACTGGCGAATCTCGTCGCGCACGCGACGACATTGGCCGATGCCGGGGCCCGGGTATGGCACGGCGCCTCACCGAGTTTCGATCTGGCCGTGTTCGAGCTGCTCGTCGCGTTCGGCGCCGGGGCTCACCAGGTCATCGCGCCGCCCGGGGTGTACGGCGGCGCCGAACTCGCCCGGTTGCTCGCCGCCGAGCGAATCACCCACTGGTGTACCACGCCCGCTGTCCTGGCCACCCTCGATCCGACGGACCTGGACGACCTCGCCTTTGTGAGCGTCGGGGGCGAGGCATGCCCGCCGAGTCTGGTGGAACGGTGGGCGCCGGGGCGGCGCATGGTCAACGGATACGGCCCCAGCGAGACGGCGGTGCAGGCGACGACCATCGATCTGCACCCCGGCGACGACGTGACACTGGGCAGTCCCGGACGCGGATTCCAGGCGCTCGTGCTCGATGCACGCCTGCGTCCGGTGCCCGTCGGCGTCGTCGGGGAGCTCTACCTGTCGGGACCGGCTCTCGCTCGCGGGTATCACCGCCGGTTCGCGGCGACCGCGGCCCGGTTCGTGGCGGATCCGTTCGGTGCGGTGGGACAGCGGATGTACCGGACCGGCGATCTGATGCGGTGGACGACCGCCATGGGCAACGGGGCCGCGGCACCGCGGCTCGAGTACGTCGGACGGGCCGACCTTCAGGTGAAGCTGCGGGGTCGGCGGATCGAGCTCGGTGAGGTGGAGGCGGCGCTGCTGCGGCACGAGCGGGTGGCGCAGGCGGTTGCCGAAGTCCGCGTCGACGCCGGAATCGAACATCTCGTCGGCTACGTGGTGCCCGAGGCGGGCGAGAACCTCGATGGGCCCGAGGTCGTGGCATCGGTGGCGTCCGTGCTGCCTGCCTACATGGTGCCCGCGGTGGTGATGGTGCTGGCGGTGATGCCGATCACGGGCAACGGCAAGATCGACCGGAACGCGCTGCCGAAACCGGAGTTCAGAGCCGCGGCGTACCGGCCGCCGCGCACCAGCCTGGAACGAGAGCTGGTTGGCGTGTTCGCCGAGGTACTCGGCCGCGCGCCCGACCGGGTCGGCCTCGACGACCGATTCTTCGACCTCGGTGGGGACTCTCTGCTGGCGACCGGGCTCGTCGCCCGGATCCGCACGGCGCTCGGGGCCGAGCTGCCGATCCGGACGATCTTCGAGGCGCCGACGGTCGCCGAACTGATACCGCGGCTCGCGGCGAGCGGTGTGGCGCGGCCCGCACTGGTCCCACAGCAGCGACCGGCGCGGATCCCACTGTCCTACGCGCAGAACCGCCTGTGGTTCATCCACCGGTACGAGGGTCCGTCCGCGACGTACAACATCCCGATGGCGGCACGGCTGCGCGGCGACGTGGACGTCGCGGCCATGGTCGCGGCGTTCAGCGATGTGGTTGCCCGCCACGAAAGTCTGCGCACGGTGTTCGAGG
>NZ_JBHXMY010000756.1:0-2418 GCF_042720195.1 Nocardia sp. NPDC058497
CCCACAGGTCTCGTTAGATCTTGGGTAACTCACCGGGGACGGGCTAACTCCGCTCTACACCTACCGCCGGCCGCCTGCCCAAGGTGACACCCACCCTGAGCCTGGCCAGAATTCGCGGGGAGGCGGTCAGGTGAGGCGGACGTCGGCGACCGCGCGGCCGAAGAGCTTGCGGCCTTCGGAGATTCCGCTCAGCAGAATCGTGGCGGCGCGGCGTTCGGGGTCGATCGACTTGATCTTGCCCGAGAACTCGATGACGCCCGCTTCGGCCGGGGGGACCGGGACGAAACCGGAGAAGCGGACGGCCAGCTTCTCGATCGCGGTGGGGTCGCCGAGCCAGTCGGTCAGGTACTGGGCGGCCAGGCCCATGGTCAGCAGGCCGTGCGCGACGACGGTCGGCAGGCCTGCCAGTTCGGCGGCGCGGTCGCTGAAGTGGATCGGGTTCGGGTCGCCGGAGACGCCGGCGTAGTTGGCCAGGTCACCGCGGGTCACCCGGGCGATGCCCGCCGGCAGCTCGCCGCCCTTGACCAGGGAGTCGAACTCGGGGGTCGTGTTGACCGGGGCGAACTCGCGCGGTGCGGGAGCCGGTGCGGCGCCGGTGCGGCGGATCAGGGTGTCACCGGTGTCGAGACCGGCGATGGTGGCCGGGCGCGGGTGCATGCTGATGTTCTCGACGGCATCGACGATGCCGGGGTCGACCTCCACGCCACGCCGGGCAACGATGGTGGTCGTGCCCTGCACGGCTGTCTCGCCGTCCTGATTGGTCAGCTTGAAGCCGACGTTGATGAAGTCGTTGTCGCCGAACTGGCGGATCGACTCGATATCGATCTCGGTGCTGATCCGGTCACCCGCCAGCATCGGCCGGTGGATCTCGAAGACCTGGTCGGTCTGCAGGACCTGCGACAGGTCGTACTCGGTGAGCACGCTGTCGAGCAGCGCCCTGGTGGCGCTCATCCCGATCACCGAGGCGAAGGTCGGCGGCGCGACGATGCCCTCGTAGCCGAGCTTGCGCGCGTCGACTTCCTGGTGATGGGCGGGGTGCAGATTCTGCACGGCCCTGGCGAATTCTCGGATCTTCTCGCGGCCGACCTCGTAGTGATCGCGGAACCCGAAGCGCTGGCCGACCAGCGACGCGTCCGGGACCACAGCTTCGATGTCCGGCTGCGACACTGTCTGTACCTTGCTCATGATCCGGAAAATGTTAGTCGAGAATCTCACCGGATGACCAGTTATGTGTGACCCGTCATAGCAGGCAGGAATGCCCGCTACGACGGGTCGGGGCCGGGTTACGGGGTGCCGGCGGGGTCGCACACCTTCCAGCTGCCGTCGGTGCGCTGCAGGTCGAACGTGCGCGCGGTCCGCTTCGACGGGTCGGCGGAGGTGTACACCGTCGCCTCGGCCAGCGCGGAGTCGCCGGTGATGCGCACCGCGTCCACACTGTCGACCACCGGGATCGAACCACGCTCGGTCGAGAGCTGATGCACGCCGTTGAACTGCTCGGCAGTGATGCCCTGATAGAACTCGTGCAGCTGACCGCACGTGCTCGACCGCAGGTCATCCAGGTCGCCGCTGCGCAGGGCGTCGGCGTAGGCGCCGATCGCCGTACGGACCTGTCCCTCCGGCGAGTTGTCGCCGGACATCAACGCCACCACGGTCGCGATCAGGGCGATCACCAGCACCGCGGCACCGCCGACGGCCAGCAGCCAGCGCTTCGAGCCGGCGGCGGCCTTCGGATCGTCGGCCACCGCGACCTGCGGCGCATCGATCCGCTGCGGCGGCGCGACCGGCGGCGGGCCGTCCTGCTGACCGGCCCACCCGGTCGCCGGTTGCTGACCCAGCTGCGGGCCGCCCGATGGCTGCTGACCCTGCTGCGGGCCGCCCGGCTGCTGCTGGCCCTGGCGTGGGCCGTCCTGCTGACCCGGCTGTGGGCCGTTCGGCGGCGCGACCTGGCGCTTGCCCTCGGCCAGATGCTGCGCGGGCCGCGTCGGCTGGATATCGGCGGGCGAGGGAGCCGACGCCGGTTTCGGCGGAACGCTCGGCCCACGCGGCGGCGAAGGCTGCGTCTCCTCGACCCCGGGCCCGTGCGGCCCACTCGGCCCCTGATGCCCCGCCTGCCGCGGTCCAGCGGGCCCACGCGGCGTATTCGGCGGCGGCGTCATCGGCCTGCCACCCGCGGGCGGCACCACCCGATCCGTCGGCCGCTGGATCGGCATGGCCGTCGTCGGCGCATCCGCCGAATCGACCACCCGCATCGCCACGGTCTGATCCTCGGACGGAGGAACCTCGCCCCCACCCTTCTTCACCAACGAGCCCACCCCGGCAGCTGCCGCCGCGGCCGCGGCACCACCCGGCCGCGCGGCGGGGGGGGGGCGCGGGGCCCCCCCCCGGCCGCGCCCCCCCCCGACCCCCCCCGCCCCCCGA
>NZ_JBHXMY010000757.1:0-578 GCF_042720195.1 Nocardia sp. NPDC058497
AGCTCGAGCACTTCTATCAGGGCGCCGACACCTTCGGCACCACCTTGCAGGTGCATCCCGACATGTGGCCCAAGACGCACGCCGACTTCGACGCGTACTGGGTCGAGGCGTGTCGACAGGTGGTGTGCGACGACGATTTTCGCGCCTACATCGACGACCTGCTGCACCTGCGCATGATCCAGTGGCACCTGCGGGTCCTGTTGGGCGGCCTGCTCCGGTTCCTGACCTCGGGCTTCCTGCCGCCGCATTTCCGCGAGCAGATGGGCGTGGAGTGGAGCGAATCCGATCAGCGGCGATTCGAGAATCTGTTCCTGTTCGTCGGATTCGTCAACCGGTTCATCCCGAGGTTCATCCGCTTCGCCGGAACGAACGCGATGATGGCCGACGTGCGGCGCCGAATCCGCAAGCACAAGGCGATCATCTGACCCCGGGGGAACAGGGGAACACCGTGGCCGCCGGCTCACCCCAGCCGGCGGCCCCGCCGCATCTCGCCGGCCGGAGCCGGGGCGGCGTTACGTAGCGAAATGGCATGGGCGCGCGCGCGTATACGGGACCATCTGTGAGGGCCACCGCGCGCC
>NZ_JBHXMY010000757.1:588-2405 GCF_042720195.1 Nocardia sp. NPDC058497
CCTAGCGCGCGGGCGTCTCGGGCGCCGCCGCGGCCCCCCCCCCCCCCGCGGCCGCCCCCCCACGCCTCATCTCGCAGGCCGGAGCCTGGCCTGCGATACGTAGCGAATTCGCTTGGGCGCCAGCGAGTATCCGGTACGAGCTGTGAGGGCAACGGCGCGCAGCGCTGCGGCATCGGCCGGACGTGGCCGGATTCCGAACAGCTCGACCGCACGGGGATGCTGCATCGCGCGTGCTGCGCCCGCGGGTAGGTGCCGTGCCGGAACAGGAACACCTCGGGATGCAACGCGTGATAGCGCTGCCCCCGGTCGTCGACGCCCTTCACGTGCTCGTGGGCGAAGCGGATCACCGAATCCGCCGGCCGCCCGGCGTAGGCCAGGTAGATCATCTGCGAGACGCTGCGCTTCTTGTGCAGCCACAGGCGGTTGGGCGCGTGCTCGAGCAGCGCGGGCGCGATGACCGGGTGCAGCACCTGCAGGCCGACTGCCCGCGGCAGCGTCAACAGGAATCGCCGATCGCCGAGGTGGCGCCGCAAGAGCGGACCCGCTCGCAGGCTCGATGCCGTTGGTCGCCGAGATGGTGAGAGTCTGATTGAGATAATCTCTCACTCTCTCGGAGGTCCGCCATGTCTCAGCCTGCCGCGACATCGCACCCGCAGAACCCCACCGACGACGACCCTGCACGCAGGCGTCGCTACCTCACCGGGGCCGGTGCGATCCTGGGCGGACCGGCCAATGTGGTCATGCAGCTGAGCCTGCTGCCGGTCGGCCGGGGCGTGGTGGAGAGCACGGTGGAATCCGGTAGCTACGCAACGAATCCCGGCAAACGCGGCCGGACCACGCTGACCTATCTCGCGGTCGCGATGCTCGGCACCGACGAGGACAGGGCGGCCTTCAAGGAAGCGGTCGGGACCTCGCATCGACAGGTGCGCAACCGGCCCGGCGGCCCGGTGAAATACAACGCGTTCGACCCGAGGCTGCAGCTGTGGGTAGCCGCCTGCATCTACCGCGGCACCCTCGATTCGCTCCAGTTCCTGTTCGGTGAACTGGACGAGACGTTCGCCGACGAGCTGTACCGGGACTCGGCGCGATTCGGCACGGCGCTGCAGGTACCGGCCGAGATGTGGCCCGCCGACCGCGCCGCCTTCGCCCGCTACTGGGATTCGATGCTCGGCGAGCTGTCCCTCGACGACGAGGTTCGCGGCTACCTGCTCGAGCACATCGTGGATCTCGGACCCCAGCCCTGGCTCATCCGCATCACCGGGCGGCGGATCAACCGGTTCTTCGTCACGGGATACCTCCCGCAGCAGTTCCGCGACAGCCTCGGGCTGGCCTGGAGCCCACGTCGGCAGCGGGTGTTCGAGCTGGTCATGCGCGGTATCGGCCGGGTGCTCGCGGTGCTGCCCGCCGACTGGCGTGCGCAGCCGTTCCCGCGGCTGCTCACCGATATGCGGGCGCGCAGGGCGAAGGGTAAGTCGCTCGTCTAGGTCGTCGGCCGAGGTAGGTGTAACACTTAGTAGCGCCAACTCTTGTGTGGTACCGCAAGTACCACTAAACTGGGTGGAGCACCGTACTGAGGAGACATCGATGACGCTGTCCACTGCCGCCAAGCGTCCGGGGGAACCCGGATACCACGAGATCCTGCGGAACCTGTCCGAAGGGTCCGTGACCAAACACTTCGATCCGTACGTCGACATCGACTGGGATTCGCCGGAATTCGCCGTTCATTCCGACGATCCGCGCTGGATCATGCCCGACGAGGACCCGCTGGGCCGCCACCCCTGGTACAAGGCGCAGCCGGTCGACAAGCAGATCGCCAT
>NZ_JBHXMY010000758.1:0-2399 GCF_042720195.1 Nocardia sp. NPDC058497
GATACCGCCTCGACGTACTTGCGAATCGTTTCGATCCGCGAACGTTCGATCTCTCCGTGCTCGATCTTCGATACGGTGCGCTGCCCGATGCCGATCTTGTTGCCCAGTTCGGTTTGATTGAGCTGCTGCGCTTCTCGAAGTTCGGCGAGTCGGTAGGCGCGCTCGACGGAACGCATCTTCTTCCGGGTGGCGGCGACCCGCGCCTGGTCGTATCCGCCCTGTGGATGCCGTGAGCGGCTGGTTTCGTATAGCTCCATCAGTCCAGTCTTCCTATGTGCTCGTCGAATATGCGATCGGCAATCGGGATGTTGTCTCGATACCACTGCTGCCACTGGTTCGTCTTGTCGCCGGCGATCAAGAGAATTGCCGATCGTTTCGGGTCGAACGCGAAAATGATCCTGGCGTTCGAGCCGGGGATTCGTAGCTCCTTCATATTCGAATGCCTCGATGTACGCAGGGAATCGACCCATGGGCGACCGAGTGCAGGTCCTCTTTCCTCCAATTCCTGACGCGCTGCTTCGTAGTGGTCGAACATGACATCGTCCAAGCTGTCGACCCAGTTCAGGACCTGCTTGGTGAGGTAGATGCGCCAACCCACTGGATCAATCGTACTCCCTGTAGGGTCTAGAGCCTAGGGGTGCTATCGATCTGAATCGCTGGATGGGGAGCTAGGTGCTCCGCGGTAGGAACCGGCGGACGATCAGGCCGGCGATCAGGGCCCAGAAGGCGCCGCCGATGCCGAACAGGGTGGTGCCGGAGGCGGCGACGAGGAAGGTGGCCAGGCCTGCCATGCGGTGGTCGGGGTCGCTGAGGGCGCCGGTGAGGGCTGCGGCGAGGGTGGCCAGGAGGGCCAGGCCCGCGACGGTTTCGAGGGTGCCCGCGGGGGCCGCCGCGATGAGGGTGACCAGGGCCGCGGAGGCGAGGCCGAGGATCAGGTAGGCGGCGCCCGCGGTGGCGGCGGCGATCCAGCGGCGTGTGGGGTCGGGGCTCGCGCTGGGGGCGGCGGACAGGGCCGCGCTGATCGCGGCGAGGTTGATCGCGTGGCCGCCCGCGGTGGCGCCCGCGATGGTGCCGATTCCGGTGACGAGCATGGACGCGCGCCACGGCACCTGGAAGTCGAACGAGCGCATCACCGCGACGCCAGGGATGTTCTGTGAGGCCATGGTGACGATGTAGAGCGGCACCGCGATGCCGACGATCGCCTGCCAATGCCAGTGCGGCGCGGTCCATTCCACGGTCGGGACCATGGCGGCCAGATCCAGGTGCCGGTCGCGGACCGCGATGTCGATCCCGGTGCCGATCGCCGCGGTGGCGAAGGCGACCAGTACCGCCCACTTCGGCGCGTACCGCTGCAGCACCAGCCAGACCACGATGACCGGCACCACCACGGCGGGCGAGGTGGTCAGCGCCTGCACCGGCGCCAGGCACAGCGGGACGAGCACACCGGCCAGCATCGCCTGCGCGATCGGCACCGGGATCGCCGCGACCAGCGAGCCGAGCCGCTGCCACAGCCCGGTGATCACGATGAGCACGCCGGTGACCGCGAACGCCGCAACCGCGCCGGGCCAGCCGCCCGCGACCAGTCCGGTGCTCGCCAGCAGCGCCGCGCCCGGTGTCGACCAGGCCAGCGTGATCGGAATCCGGTACCGGAAACTGAGCAGCAAAATCCCGATGCCCTGCGTGAAACACAGGACCATCAGCCCCGATGCCGCCTGCGCTGGGCTCGCGCCCACCGCCCGCAAACCGCTCAGCACCACCGCGAACGAACTGGTGAACCCGACCAGCGCGGTAATCGCGCCCGCCCCGAGCGGCTGGGCGATCCCCGCCCGTTCCTCGGCGACATCATCGGGTGTGGTGGTGACCTGCGACATTGTGCAGATACTGCCCGGAGGTCGGGCTGGTGTCGCCTGCCAGTACCGCGAAAGTGGACTGATCTGTGTTCACTCCGATCAGTCCAGTTCGCCGCACGCGTCGACGACTGCGCTGAACGTTCACAATCTCGCTGATCGGTCGAAATGGGGACCACCGCTGCGTTGACTGAATGCTCCGCGTATGCCCGCCGCACGGTTGGCGGACTCCGACACTGTCCCTAGGTTGCCGCCGGTGCGGGCCACTCGCGTGCGCCTGGCGCTACGTCGTGGTCGATGGTGCTCGGGTGCATTCGGTGCGGGTGGGCCGGTCGCACTGCGTAGGGTGGCGGCTGGGGGCTTCGGCTGGTGCGACGGTGGTGAGGAGCGGGCGTGAGTGCGGTATTGATCTCCCCGGAGGAACTCCGGGAAGAACTGGCGGACAAGAAGATCCATCTCCTTGATGTGCGGTGGGCGCTGGGTGATCCGAATGGCCCGCAGCAGTATCTGGACGGGCACATTCCGGGCGCGGTGTTCGTCGATCTGGAGACC
>NZ_JBHXMY010000759.1:0-2389 GCF_042720195.1 Nocardia sp. NPDC058497
ACTCTCCGCTCTCTCGTGTCGCCCGGCTGCCACCCCAGACACCCCAAGAGCGCCCGATACTCCCCCCGACGCGCCTTTGTTGCGAGATTTTATTCTGACCTCGGCTCCAGCACATGCCCGTTCTTTTGCAGGTCCTCTTCCCATGTGATGTTTCCGGAGTCCAGACCGAGCGACAGCGCGCTGTCCGGTGTGCGGAAATCGCAGGTCAAGAACGTGTACTCGGCGACAAGATCCGATCCACGCTTCCGGGACCCGGGGCGAAAACCCACGGCCTCGATGTCTGCGTCACTGATCCAGGTACACGGGTCGAAGACCACCTTCGGTCGGCTGGTCGATTGCGTGTACTTGTTGTCTTGCGACGGCGGCTGGAGCTTCGGATCCGTCAACGTCGGACGAGCCGCTTGCGTCGCTGTCGAACCAGCCGATGTACCCAAGCCCGAGGGATCGGCGTTGTCGGAATCCGTCGACGGACTGCAAGCAGATGCAGCCAGTGCGACAAGGACACAGCCTGTGATCGTTACGGCTTTCATGTTGCCTGCCCAGCAATCGCGCTCAATGCTGCTGCGTTGAGCTGGTCCGCCTCGGCAAGGATTCCCGCTGCCTGCAGGTATCCATCTGCCATCTTCCTTGCTGCTGACTCCAGCTGCTCGAGAACTTGCCTCGCGGCTGCCGCTTTGTCCGAGAAACCTCGCTGCAGCTGCAGAGCAGAGTCCAGTGCCCCGAACCCATGAATATCCTGCAGGCGCCCAGCGTCGTCGGACCACGTGCCACACATAGCCGCGAACCGCAGATATGCCTGAGCCACATCCCGAGCAGCATCCGGCTCCATCGTCAACTGCCCCGACGACGCCGCATTCCACAACTGCGCCGCAGCATCCCCACCGATAGCCACTGAGCTCCCTCCCCGTCGAAGCGTCAGCAGGCAGTCTAGCGCCGACCCGGCCCACCTGAGATGGCGACCGAGAACCAGCCCGCCGACCTGGCCGGAAACAGGGCGTACAGCCTGGCGATCTCAGTGGCAGTAGATCGCCAGGTGTGTGCCGAGTCGTCTGATCAGGCGGCGATGCCGAGGCCGAGTGCTACGGCGACCGGCGCCAGGTACAGGATCGGGAAGGCGACAGTCTTGTACGAGCGTGCCCGCAGCACCGTCACCACCGCACCCGCGAAGTACAGGATCAGGCCGATCGCCGCGGCCACGCCGATGGCGGGAATCCACAAGCCGACGATCAGGCCGATCGAACCCGCCGCCTTGGCGAGGCCCAGCGGCGTCCACCAGCTCTGCGGCACACCGTATTCCACCAGCGGGTCGACCACGAACGCCGCGCGGCGCAGAAGCGAGAAGGCCGAGAAGCCGACCCAGAGTGCGGCGACAACGGTGACGATGACATAGGCGGTGTTCATGGTGAGCCTCCTTCGGCAGCCGCGCTGTTCGCGGCGTCTATGGAGGTGACGACTCAGCCGCCGCAGGTGTGACATCGCAGGAGGGAGGATAAATGTATGGCCAAACGTAAGATCACCGTATCGGTTGACGAAAAGGTCGTTGAGCTGGCACGAGAGCTCGGCGATTCACACTTGTCGGCTGTGGTGAACGCGGCACTGGTCGAACACGTCGATCGGCTGTCTCGGCGCGCCGCATTGCGTGATCTGCTCGAATCCTGTGACCGGGAGTTGGGGCCGATCCCAGACGAGGATGCCGCGCAAGCGCGCTCGGCGTTCGATGAGCTGGACGCGGCTTCGCGTAGGCGAGACACCGCGTGACCAACCTGCCGATGGTGCTGGATCTGCACAGGAGGCCGAAATCTGTACATGATCACGCACACTGAATTCATGCGCGCTATGCATGCCACCGAAGCCAGGGCCAACTTTGCGGCCGTGCTCGACGCGGCTACCGAGGACAACGACGAGGTGATCATCACCCGCAGTGGTAACAAGGAGCCGGCCGTGGTCATCTCGCTGCGCGAGTGGGAAGCCATGAAGGAGACGGCCTATCTGCTCTCCAACCCTGCCAATGCCGCATGGCTGGCACGAGGGATCGCACAGGCAGAGGCCGGTGCTGTGACGGCTCGTGAGCTGATAGACACCGACGACGCCTCGGACGAGCAGTGAGCAGGAAACTCACCTTCACCGACACCGGGCGGTCCGACTACGTGTCATGGCAGAGTGACCGGCCGACGTTGAAGAAGCTGAACCGGGTCCGAATCGGCCCCACCTCGGTGCACAGCGTGGGGCCGATTCGAACGAACGACTACTTGCCGCCCTGGCTTGCGACCGCGGCCGCGCCGGCGGCGGCGGCCTCCGGGTCCAGGTACTCGGCGGGCTTCACCGGGCGCAGGTTCTCGTGGAGTTCGTAGCGCATCGGGATGCCGGAGGGGATGTTGAGGCTGGAGAT
>NZ_JBHXMY010000760.1:0-2368 GCF_042720195.1 Nocardia sp. NPDC058497
CCGCGACAACGGGCGCGCCGGGACCCCTTCCGGCCCACCGCCGACTGGCCCGACACGGCCCGCGCGCACCGATTCGCCGAACAACAGCCGGGCTATCCTGCTGCTCGCCGCCGCCGTCGCCGCGTTCACGGTGATGCTCGTCGTCCTGGTCGTCACCCGTGATCGGAGCGCCGATCCCGGTCAGCAGGCGCAGAATCCGGTCACCGTGACCACGGTGGTCGACGGCAAGGTGAGCACCGTCGTGATCGTGCCCGAGCAGGAGACGGTCACCGTGTCCGCGCCCGCGACCGCGTCGCCGAACGGCGCGACGAGCACCGGCCCCACCTCGAGCGCCCCTGCCACGAGTACCTCGGGCAAGCCCACCTCCACGCCGTCGCCGACCAGCACGACGATCACCACCACGCCGTTCGGCCCGCCCACCCCGGACCGGGTGGCCCAGTTCATCGCCGGGTACTACGGCATGCTGCCCGGCAATGTCGGTGGTGCCTGGGCCCAACTCGCCCCCGGCTATCAGGCGCAGACCGGTGGCTTCGGGCAGTACTCCTCGTTCTGGTCGTCGGTGCGGTCGGTGACTGTCGGCTCGATCACGCCCAACGGGGAGAACAAGGCGGTCGTCTCGCTCACCTACCACCTCACCAATGGCACCGTGAGCTCGGAGAATCGCTGGATTCAGGTCAGCGGCACCGGCAACGCGCTGCAGATCGCCGGCTCGGGAGTCTGAGGCGTACCCGCTACCCTGAACGCGGCCCGGTGACCGCCGGTCCGACTCCGACGAGAACGAGGCGAGAAACAGGTGAGCGCGCGACCGGCCGCGGTGCTGTGGGACATGGACGGCACGCTGCTCGACTCGGAGAAGCTGTGGGACATAGCGGTCCGTGAACTGGCCCGTGAACACGGTCGCGAGCTGACCGACGAGATCCGCCACGCGCTGATCGGTGCCTCCGGCCCGAACGCGCTGCGCATGCTGTTCGACGGCATCGGGGTTGAAGCCACGCCGCAGGTGATCGCCGAGGCGGGTGACTTCCTCGAGCGCCGCGTCACCGAGTTGATGCTGGGCCCGATCCCGTGGCGACCCGGCGCCAAGGACGCGCTCGCCATGGTGCGCGCCGAGGGCCTGCGCTGCGCGCTGGTCACCAACACCAAGCGCTCGCTCACCGAATACGGTCTCGACACCCTCGGCCGCGACTTCTTCGACACCTCGGTCTGCGGTGACGAAGTGCCGCACGGCAAACCCGATCCCGCCATCTACCGCAAGGCCGCCGACCTGCTCGGACTCGACCCGGCCGACTGCGTGGCCATCGAGGATTCGCCGACCGGCGCACTCGCGGCACAGGGCGCGGGCTGCGGCCTGATCGTGATTCCCTGCGAAATCGCGGTTCCCGACGCGCCGGGGCGGGTATTCCGGGAGTCGCTGGTGGGATTGTCGGTCGCCGATCTGCGTGCCGCGCTGGATGTGCGCGACGAACATTTCGGCAGCGCAGCGAGATAGGGCGAAATAGCCTACCGTGATTATTCCGCTATCGACAGGGAATGTGCGAAAACTGTTGCCGCACAGTTGATTTCATGACGCTGTGATCTGTCCGGGATAGTCCGGATTTGCCGAAACCCTGGGCGTGTCGTCGAAAGTTACCGCAAACTGAATACATGACAGGGACGCGGGGGCTTGACGAAATCGTCGACATCGCACGGTATCCGCTCACCGATCTCGGTGGCCCGGGCCGGCGCGCCGCGGTGGCCGCCGCCCGCGCGGAACTGGCCGGGGACGGCTGCACGGTCCTGCGGGAATTCATCCGCCCGGAGCTGTGGGACACGCTGCGGGTCGAGGGGGAGCGGATCGCCCCACACGCCCACTACAAGGTGGAACGGGTCAACGCCTACAACATCCCGCTCGACGCCGACCTGCCCGCCGACCATCCGGCCCGGATCGTGCTCGATCGCGGCAACGCCTTCGTCGCCCGCGACCGCATCCCCGCCGACGCGCTGATCCAGCGGCTCTACACCGATCCGGTCTTCCAGCGGTTCGTCGCCGATTGTTTCGAACTCGACGAACTGCACGAATTCGCCGACCCGCTGGCCGGTCTGTGCCTGAACGTGGTCGAGCCGGGCATGTCGCACCCGTGGCATTTCGACACCAACGAGTTCACCGTCAGCATGCTGACCCGGCGTCCCGAATCCGGTGGTGTCTTCGAATACTGCCCCAACATCCGCGACCCGCACGCCGAGCATCTCGACGACGTGCGCGCCGTGCTCACCGGCGACGGCGAGCGGTTCATCCGCGCGCTCGAACTGCGCCCCGGCGACCTGCAGCTGTTCAAGGGCCGCTTCTCGCTGCACGGGGTCACCGTGGGGGCGGGTGCGGGACAACGAC
>NZ_JBHXMY010000761.1:0-2365 GCF_042720195.1 Nocardia sp. NPDC058497
AAAAAACGGGTTGTGGGGGTCATGACCCGCCTTTTTGTGGGGGGCGGCCCAACCGGGCGTTTATGGGGGGGTGGTTGGGCCCGAGGCTACGAATTCTTCACGTCATCCGATCGCACGACACCCGCCGGCCACCAGAATGCCGCGGTCGACTGAGCGTGCCAGGACGCCGCCATCGTGACAACGGCAGCGCATTCGAGATAATGGCCCATCCGGATGACAGTATCTATCTGCAATCGGGCGGATTCCTCGTCGCCGTCCATCGTGCACAATAGTGCTCGACTGGTGGCACGGACTGCCGGATGAACCTCGTCGACACCCAGCATGTCGTCGTCCGTGAACGCTTGGAAACCGAGTGCCGCTTCGGACAGATTCTGGTCGGCCAGGTGGCGGCCACAGCTTCCGATCATTTCCAGAACGACATCGACCAATTCATCGGCGGATACGGAATTCGTCAACTGCAGTGCCGCGTTCCCGAGCTCGTCGTCGCCGTCCAAGGCAGCCCGAACGAGCTCCGCGGCCCGCTGTGAGAGTTCATCCATTGTTTCCCCCCGTGCCGAATGCTGAAATGTGCCTCGGACGGGCTAGCTTTCGACCTTGACGCCCATCGAACGTGCGGTGCCGGCGACGGATTTCATCGCGGCATCCAGTGACACGGTGTTCAGATCGGTCAGCTTGCGTTGCGCGATCGACTTCAGCTGGCTGCTGGTCAGGACGCCTGCGGTATCGGAGCCGGGTCGGCTGGAGCCGGACTGGACGCCAAGGGCTCGGCGGATGAGGAACGAGGTCGGCGGTGTCTTCAGCGTCATCTCGTAGCTGCGGTCTTCGAAGACCGTGATGACGGCCGGAATGACCTCGCCGCGCTGAGCCGCGGTCGCGGCGTCGTATTCCTTCTTGATATCGATCGTCTTGGCGCCTGTCGGGCCGAGCATCTTGCCGAGGTCGACCATGGCGGCATTGCCGGCCTCGAGGTTCAGTGTGACCTGGATGCTGACCTTTTTCTTCTTCGGAGGCATCGGGTGGTCCTTTCCATTCTTGGGTCGTCGTTTACCGAGCATGGCTCAATTGCGGAAAAATGGCTGGGGTTGCGTACGACCTTGCCGACGGCCATTCCGATGAGAAATCTGGTATGCCCAATTATCGAAGACGACAACACGTAAAAATCCGGTGAAACCGGAACCGCACTCCCCTCCTGATCACGCTGGATCAGCCGACGTAACAGCACGTCGAGCACGATCAAAGCTACCGCAGGATGGTGGGCGAGTCAATCGCTTCGGCGCTTGTGTGGCGTCGAACTCCCTTGTTGCACTTGACGTTACGTCAACTGGCATCATGCGAAGGCATGGGGAGAGTGCAGCGTTCGAAAGTGTCGGCGACCTACGAGTGGTCGATCAAGGAACTGTCTAAACAGGCTGGCGTGACCAGCCGAACTCTGCGCCATTACGCGCACATCGGCTTGCTCGAACCGAGCAGGACAGGCCCCAACGGGCTTCGCTTCTACGACGCGGAGCGGGTGCTGGTTCTCCATCGGATTCTTGTCCTGCGTCACCTCGGTACAGACCTGAACACCATCAAGGAGGCGCTGGCTGCCGAACCGGTGGTGATGGAGTCGACTCTGCGGCGCCAGCTCGACCTCCTCGGAGCCGAGCGGAGCCGAATCGATCGACAGATCAACGCCGTAGAGGGCGCGATGCGCAGGCTGCGCTCCGGCGAATACCTCGACATCACGGCGATGTTCGACGGGCTGACTACCGAGGTGGCGTAGGACCGTCACGGAAAGGGGTGCGGATGCGGATTGAGCTCGTGTGGTTCCAGGTCGTGTGTGGCGTGCCCCAGCAACACCGGCATCTTCAGCAAGCGTGGCACTCCCTCGATGCGCCGGAATCGGTGGCCGAATGTCATCGGCAGGGTTCCTGGGATGATCACCTTGACGCATGCCAGACCGCCGGCGCGATGCTCCGGCGTGGTCTGGTCCACCACGATCACATCGAGGCCGTGCCGAGCGAGCCGGTCGATGACAGTGCGGAGATCCACACCGAGATCGTCGGTTTCCGGCAGGTCGATCGGCGGGACGCGGTCGGTGGCGCCTGCCCGACGAAGAAACGCGAACCGATCGAACACGGTGTGGTTGCCGTAGAGGATCGAATGATCCGACATCGCCTTGACCGCATCGGGATCGGTCGCCATCTCGGCGGCTCGGTCCCGTTCGTTGCGGTAGCCACGTACCATCCCGGCGAGAATCGGCCCGAGCTCGTTCAACGCACTGCGCTGCGCTTGGTCGGGATCGAGATGTGATCCTGCCGCGCACACGACTTTGGGCAGTTCCGGGTCGTCCGTGGGCGACACGGCCATCGCCCAGACACTGGGG
>NZ_JBHXMY010000762.1:0-2360 GCF_042720195.1 Nocardia sp. NPDC058497
CCGTCGATGTCCCAGCCGCGATCCATCGGCATCTCACCGGTGGTGTCGATACCCGAGGTGACCAGATTCCACAGGTCTTCGGGCGAGGCGACACCACCCGGATAGCGGCAGCTCATCGCCACCACCGCGATCGGCTCGTCGTCGGCTCGAACCCGGCTGGTCACGAGCTCGTCGACAGCACCGGTACCGGTGACTCGAGAATCGATGAACTCGGCGACGATCTGGGCGTTCGGGTAATCGAAGAGGAGAGTGGCCGGCAGTTGCAGACCCGTCGCGGCGTTGAGCTTGTTGCGGAACTCGACAGCGCCCAGAGAATCGAACCCGAGCTGCTGGAACGCTTGCCGGGGTTCCACAGCATCGACCGAGGCGTGCCCGAGGATGTCGGCGGCAACCGATCGGACGAGGTCGAGCAGGGCGCTCTTGCGAGCGGTATCGGACAGACCAGCCAGCTTTTGCGCGAATGCCTGACCTGTTCGGCTTCGACTGTGGCGGCGCACCGGAATCGGTGCGATCGCGCGGACCAGGGCCGGGATCTGCTCGCCTCTGGTTCGAAGCACGGCCGGGTCGATCCTCAGCGCCACCAGCTGGGCGGTATCGGTCGCTATCGCGGAGTCGAACAGCGCCAGACCGTCGGCCTCGGTCAGCGGCGGGTAGCCCTGCCTGCGCATCCAGTCGACGGCGTCCTCGGACAGCTCGGCGCCGAGCGCGGTCGATCTCGCCCACATCCCGTAATCGAGGGAGGTCGCGGGTAGTCCCAGGCGGTGACGATGCGCGGCGAGAGAATCGAGGAAGACGTTCGCGGCAGCGTAGTTGGCTTGGCCGGCGGCCAGCACCAATCCACCCGCCGATGACAACAGGACGAACAGCGACAACGCGTGGTCGAGGGTGAGTTCGTGCAGATGCCACGCCGCATCGACCTTGGGCCCGAACACCTGGTCGATCCGGTCCGGCGTCATCGACTCGATCAGCCCGTTGTCGGCGGTTCCGGCCGCGTGCACCACGCCTACCAGCGGATGCTGGCCGGAAATGGTGTCGAGCAATGCCGCCAGCGCCAGCCGATCGGAGACATCGCACGCGGCGATGGTCACCCGCGCACCGAGCTCGACCAGCTCCGCACACAATTCAGCCGCGTCGGCGGCATCCGGTCCACGCCGGGATGTCAGAAGCAGATGCCCCACACCGTGTTCGGTCACCAGATGCCGGGCGATCACCGCACCCAGGCCACCGGTGCCACCGGTGATCAGCACAGTGCCGGACTTCGACAGCCGCGCGATCGTGCCGGGTGCGTGGCGGGTCAGCCGCGGCACGAGCAGATTCGCCCCGTGGAGCGCGCCCTCCGGTTCCCCGGCTGCCGCCGCGGTCGCGACAGCGATCGGGTCGTGATCCTGATCCAGATCGAGGAGCTGGAATCGACTCGGGTGTTCAGCCTGCGCGGCACGCAACAGCCCCCATACCGGCGCTTGCCCCAGATCCACCCGCTCCGCATCGGCAGTGGACACGGCTTGCCGGGTGAGCACAACCAAACGAGAATCGGCGAAACGAGAATCGGCCAGCCACCGCTGAACAGTGTCGAGAACACCGGCTGCGACGTGCCGCGCGGCCTCCGGCGGCGCACCATCGTGGTGCGGGCACTCGAGCAACACGATCTCAGGGACAACCGGGTCGGGAGTCGCGTCCAGATCGGCGATCAACGCCGCGAGATCACCATAGCGCCGCACCGCACCGGAACCCTGACCAGAACCGAGTACCGCCACTCGACCCGGCTCGACGCCCATCGCCGACGACAACGGAACAGTGACCCACTGCACGCCGAAAAGGGCCTCCGACACCCGGCCCGCGCCGAGCCGTTCAGCCGACACCGGCCGAGAAACCAAGGCGCCCACCGACAGAACAGGTTGGCCCTGCTCATCGGCAATCTGCACAGCGAACCGATCGCCCTGCATCTCGATGCGCACCCGCACTACGGCAGCGCCAGCCGAGAACAACACCACCTGGTTCCAAGCGAAAGGCAGCGCAGGGGCACCACTCCCACCGCCACGAAGACCATGAATTATCCCGGCATGCAAAGCAGAATCGAACAGCGCGGGATGAATTCCGAAGCCCTCGGCGTCCCCCGGATCCGACAGTGCGACCTCGGCGAACAACTCGTCACCACGATGCCAAGCCGCCCGCAAACCTTGGAAGAACGGGCCGTACCCGTAACCGATATCGAGCAGCTCGTCGTACACACCGTCGATCGGCAACGGCTGCGCGCCGGCCGGAGGCCACGAGGTCAGGTCGAAATCAGCCACCACCGCACCCGCCGTGAGCACACCTTCGGCGTGCAGCACCCACCGACCGTCACCCGCCTGCCGTGAATC
>NZ_JBHXMY010000763.1:0-2352 GCF_042720195.1 Nocardia sp. NPDC058497
GGGGTTGTATCAATACTATTTGGGCATACTGGCCCCCTATAAGTGCCAGATTGTGCGGCCCCGAAAAATGGACGTGGGTGAAATCGAGAAGATCCATGACGCCGGCCGCCAGTGTTGTCGCGAATGCGATCCAGCGGCGTGGGTCGGCCTGTGCCGAGTCGATATCCGACGGACCGGCCTTTTCTGGCTGAAGGTGCGATACCACAATTCTCCTGTCTCAGTTCACTGTGAGTCCAACTCAGTGCGTCCGGCGAGCGTGGCCGGGATGTAGACGCGCTACAGTGCTCAGCGCCCGGCGGCCTGGTCCAGAACGGGAAAGTTGCTGCGGAATACGCCCGTTGGATCCACGCTGCTCTTGACGCCGCGCAGTCGATGCAGAGTCCCGGGGTCGAAGGCGTCGATGGCCGCTTGCGTGGGGCTCAGCAGTGTGAGCGGCGTTCGTCGGCCCCGCGACCGGTCGAGTGCGCCGAGGTACAGCTGGATCCGATTCTCGTTCGCCGCAGCTGCTTCCGGTGTCGGCTGACCGCCGATGAAACTGATGTAGTAGGGCGCGGCGACAGCACCAGGTGAACTGTCCGACTGCCGCGCGATCGCCCCGCCCAGGTGACGAATCTGGATAGCGCCCAGAGGCTCCATCGACGTCGTCAGCAGCGCCTCGACATCGACGTCGGTCAGCCCGTCCAACAACTCGACATGCGAGCGAATCGAACTGGGAGCGGTGGGTTCGCCGACGATCGTGCCCAGCTCAGCAGTCGTCATCGGCCTGCGGCTGTCGACCATGCGGCCGTCGATACCGTCGAATGCTCCCAGCAGGGCCTGAGCCGTGGTCGCGTCACCGAGATAGGTGGTGTCGATACCGACCATCGGCGGGGCACCGTCCATGCGCAGCAGGCTGAACCAGACGGTGAGCTCGTCGGGTGCGTTCGCGGTGATCTCCCGGAACGCCGCCATCACCCGCGCCGCGCGATCGATGGGCCACAGCATCTTTCCGCCATAGAGGGCCGGCACCGGGTACAGCGTGAACTCGAGCGCCGTAACGAGTGCGTAGTCACCGCCGCCACCCCGCAACGCCCAGAACAGATCCGGCTCCGACGACGCGGTGACCCGTCGTGCCCGGCCATCGGCGTCGACAATGTCGAATGCGGTGGCGCTGTCGGAAGCCCACCCGAATCGCCGTGCGAACCAACTCAATCCGCCACCGAGGGTGTAGCCGGTGACTCCGACGACTGGTGAACTGCCCGCCACGCCGGTCAGCCCGTGTGGGCTGGCCGCCGCCTGCACCTGACCCCAGTTGACGCCCGCGCCGACCCGTGCGATTCGGGTGCCGGGATCGATCTGCACCTCGTTCAGCCGATTGGTGCGCACCAGGATTGTGCCGTCCACGGCATGCGAGGGGTTATGGCCGTTCGGCTGCACCGTGAGTGCGCGGCCTGCCTCCCGGGCATATCGGATCAGCGCAGGTGCGTCGTCGGCGTCGGCGAGTTCCACGACGGCGCGGACAGACTGATCGACGGTCAGATTCCACGGCGTGCGGGCGTGATCGAAGCCGGCATCACCGGGGAGAAGCACGCGGCCCCGAACGATGGCGCGTAGTCCCGTGTCGTCGGTGAGTACATCCGCCCCGGAGCCATGTGTCGTACACGCCGCGGCAAGGAGCCCCCCTCCGATGGCTAACAGACGGCGCCGAGTCAGCTCAGCATCTCCGATTCTCCCGCCCTGACCAGCAATCATGCCATCCCCTCGGTTCGGTCGTTTACGAAACAGTAGATGCCTGTTTCGTATCTGCAAATGCGATACAGGACACAGTTGTTTCGTAACTACGCAGGGGATATGCTGCACCATGTGCTGCCACCAGACGATGCCACCAGGCCGAAATCCGGCGGTCGCCCCCGGGATCCGGAACGCGACATCGCACTTCTGGCCGCCGTCAGCGAGATCCTTCCCGAGGTCGGATACGACCGGCTGACAATGGATTCCGTCGCTGCGCGAGCGGGCGCGAGCCGCGCCACCGTCTACCGGCGCTGGAAGGACAAGTCGGAGCTGGTTCGTGACGCGGTCCGGATGCTGGCTTGGACCGAACCATTGCCCGATACGGGCAGTCTGCGATCCGATCTGCTCGCCGTGGGCGCCATGTATCTCGACCGCAATGGCCCACGGGATGCGATCCTGTCCGCGATCGCGGCCTCCATCAACCGCGATCCGCAACTGCGTGAAACCGTGGAACAGGTCATCGCCGAACCGCGCCGTGCCGCATACGCCGCCATAGTCGAACGGGCCCGTGATAGCGGGGAAGTTTCCGACGGGGCGGATACGGGTCTCATCGCGGACGTATTTACCGCGATGTTATTAGAC
>NZ_JBHXMY010000764.1:0-2350 GCF_042720195.1 Nocardia sp. NPDC058497
ACTGACCCGGCGCCCCCCGAGAGATACCCCTCTCTCGTCGGCGGCCGCGTCTTTTGTGTATCACAGACACACAGCGGCCAGGGCATCGGCCCGATCGACGCGGTCGTGCCCGTGTCCACCCTGGTCGATCGATTGGCTCGCGAGTATGCCGAAGCGCGTCAGCGCCTGGCTGCCTTGGCGACCAACGACCTGCTGCCCGTCCAGTAATTCGACACCGCGAGGACACCATGGCCTACGAAGAGATCCTGTACTCGGTGCGCGACCACATCGCCACCATCAGCATGAACCGCCCCGCGGCCCGCAACGGGTACACCCTGACCATCGCCGCCGAACTCGGCGACGCCTTCACCGTGGCCGACCGCGACCCGGACGTGCGCGCGATCATCCTGACCGGCGAAGGCACCGACTTCTGCGTCGGCATGGACCTGTCCGGCGGCGCGCCCGGCGGCGACGTCGACGACGACTGGCTCGAACCCGCCGGACAGTGCTCACGTCGTATCTTCGAATGCACCAAACCCGTCATCGCCGCGATCCGCGGTGCCGCCGTCGGTGCCGGGTCGACGATCATCCTGCCCGCGGACTACCGCATCGCGGCGACCGACAGCCGCTTCGGCTACGTCTTCACCCGGCGCGGATTCTTCCCCGAGGGCGCCTCGGCATGGCATCTGCCGCGCGTTGTCGGCATGGGACGGGCGATGGACTGGATGCTGACCGGACGGGTGTTTCCCGCGGCCGAAGCGTTGGCCGGTGGGCTCGTTCACGAGGTCGTCGAGCCCGACGAGGTCCTGCCCGCCGCGCAGGCCTACGCCAGGGATCTCATCGAGCACACCTCGCCGGTGTCGGTAGCCGTGACGAGGCAGATGCTGTTGCGGCTGAGCGCTTTCGACAGTCCCTACCCAGCACACGCGCTGGATTCCAAGCTGATCGGGGGACTGGTCGGCAGTGCCGACGCGGTCGAGGGCATCACCTCGTTCCTGCAACGGCGCCGCCCGGACTTCCCCGGTCGCGTCCCTGCCGACATACCGGCCTTCGTCCCGTGGACCGGAATCGACGACGCGGCCACTGCGCCATTGAGCGAACCCCGCTAGACGTAACCGCCGAACGCCCTGGATCGACCGGAGTCCCGGGTGAATCCGGTCACCGCGAGACCCAACGTCTGGGCGAGTCTGTCCTGGTGGTCCACCGCGGTCGCCGGTCGATTCAGTGGCCGAGTGGCGTCCTGGGGTCTGCCGCCACCGTGATCCCGTCGTCAGGCGAGCGGAAACCGCCAGCTGGTCGGCCGGATACCTCGAACCGTTTGCGCGGAGGCGTCCGACAGAGGGAGGTCGCGCCCGAAATCATCGTCGACGGCGAGATCGTGCCTGCGAGTCGCGGATATCTTTGCGCTGCCCACCGACGTGTCTGTCAGCGTGGGCGCTGATGACATTTCCAGGCGTCGGTGACGATATCGACGATGTCGGGGTGAGCTGGTTGCCACCCGAGTTCGCGTTGCGCCATCTCGTTCTCGAGAACCACACCGGTGACTTCCCGGACGGCGTCGAGGACTTGTCGGACGGCGTCGAGGACTGGTCGGTTGGAGAACCCGATGCCGTTGCCTACGTTGTAGATTCGATGCTCGCCGGGCTGGATCGCGTCGAGGGTGAGCAGGTGGGCTGGGCGAGGTCAGTGATGTGGAGGTAGTCGCGGATGCAGGTGCCATCGGGGGTGGGGTAGGCCAGGACCAGCCGCTGCTGGGCCGCCGACATCAGATGCTCGTCCGACACCGATATCTCCACCCCGATCGCAACCACCTCTTCGCTCTCGAACATGCTATTCGCCGCGGCGAGGCCGTCGGCCGGAGCTTGCAGAGTCGTGGCGACAACGATCCGTGCTGACGCCCGTGTCGAGTGGTTTCCCGCTCTGATCGCGCAGCGTCGGCTGTGCGCCGTGTCGGGAAGAAGTCGGTTGGTGCAAGACTTGAGCGGGCCCACCGTTAACCCCCCGCTTTCGTCGTAGAGATGGCATCAGTGTCAGACTTTGCCGAGAGAAGATTGTTCGAGAACTGAAGGCCCGCGCTGTCGGCAGGTTTCATCTTTGTGCTGGTCAGCCCTTTTCCCATGCTCCTGGCCGTCTCGGTAAGGTGAACCGGGCGGCTTCCTGTCGTCCGTTGGGGTACTTGACGTTCTGACCACCGTTCAGTGCGGGCCGAGTACCTGCTGCTGGTCTCGGGGTAACCCGCGGAGGGGTGTGGCGTAGTTTTGGCCTCGGAATGAGGTTCCGATCAAAGCGTCGAAATTCTGTTGCAGCCGAGCATGTTTCGCGATTTCAGCGACTTCTTGACCGGTCGGAGCGGCCGCGCGCTGGACTGATC
>NZ_JBHXMY010000765.1:0-2347 GCF_042720195.1 Nocardia sp. NPDC058497
GGCGTTGCTGCTCGGCCTCGGCCATCGCGATCTTCATCTCCGAGCGGTCGTAGCGGTGGAACGAATCACCTTCCACCACGACGGCGCTGATCCCTTCGCGCCGGAAGATCTCCTCGAACGTGCGCGTGACGCTGGTCGTCCCCGCACCGGACGAACCGGTGATCGCGACAACGGGATGCTTGACCGACATGGGCGACTCCTACGTGCGCTGATCGTGCTTGGCCGGACGGAACAGCGACCGCGAGCCGAACAGCGAGCTGTCGAAACTCGGGCCGGCGTCCGGCTCGGAGTGGTAGCGCTCGATGCGCAGCACCTCGTTGCGGGAACCGAAGATGAACGGCACCCGCTGATGCACCTCGGCCGGCGACACCTTCATCACCCGGTCGTGCCCCGTCGTCGCCGCACCACCGGCCTGCTCGACGATGAACGCGATCGGATTCGCCCCGTACAACAGCGAAACCCGCCCCGGCCGTGCCGGATTGCGGGTATCGCGGGGATACAGATACATCCCGCCCCTGGTCAGGATGTGGAAGGTGTCGGCCACCAGCGAGGCGACCCAGCGCATGTTGAAATCACGTCCCCGCGGCCCGTCCACCCCCTCCAGACATTCCTGCACATACCGGCGCACGGGCCGTTCCCAGAACCGTTCGTTGGCCGCGTTGATCGCGAAACCCGAGGTGTCGTCGGGGATCCGCATGTGCGGATGGGTCAGCACGAACGCACCGATCTCCCGATCGAGAGTGAACCCGTCGACCCCGCTGCCGGTGGTGAGCACCAGCATGGTCGCGGGGCCGTAGAGTGTGAAACCGGCACACACCTGCTGCACGCCCGGCTGCAGAAAGTCGGCGTCGCCCGGCTCGGCGGTGCCGGTCAGCACCTCCTGCGGTGCGCGCAGAATGCTGAAAATCGAGCCGACCGGCAGGTTCACATCGATATTGCTCGACCCGTCCAGCGCGTCGTAGGCCAGCAGATATTTGCCTCGCCGCTGGGTCGCGGGCACCGGCAGCGCGGTGGCACGCTGCTCGGACAGCAACCCCGACAGGTGCCCGGTCCACTGGGTCTGGGCCACCATGATCTCGTCGGTCAGCGCGTCGAGCCGCCCGCTCACCGACAGCGGCTCGTCGTCGCGACCCGAACCGATGATCGCACCGCGCGTCACCTGATTGGCGATGATCTTCGTCGCGGTCGCCACCACATTGACCAGCGCCGAGAACTCACCCGACGAACCGGGATGACGGTGTTCCTCCTCGATCGTGTAGCGGGTGAGGGTCTTCAATCCGTCCGGCATGGCGTCGCGGCCACCTCCTGCCCCGCGTCGTCGAACACGCTGCTGCCGTAGACATCCCGGTCGCACAGGGTGATCAGGTCGGTCTTCGACAGCGGCCGCGCCGCCTCGACCAGCCTTTTGGCCTGCCGCAGCCGGCATCGATCGATCGCGTTGCGCACGCTGCGCGCATTCGAGAACCGCGGCCGGGTCATCCGCACCGTCAGATACTCCGCGAACGCGACATGCGCGGCCGCGTCGAAGCGGAAGTTCTCCCCTGTCACCATCAATTCGGCGATGCCCATGAGTTCTTCGTGGGTGTAGTCGGCGAACTCGAGGTGATGGGCCACCCGCGAGGACAACCCGGGATTGGCGGAGAAGAAGCGGTCCATCCGATCCGGGTAACCGGCGAAGATGACGACCAGATTGGCCCGTTCGCTCTCCATCTCCTGCAGCAGGATCTCGATCACCTCCTGCCCGTAATCCCGCTCGTTCTCGGGCCGGAACAGGTAGTAGGCCTCGTCGATGAACAGCACACCGCCCGCGGCCTTGGCGATCGCCTCCTTGGTCTTGGGCGCGGTGTGGCCGATGAACTGGCCGACCAGGTCGTCACGGGTCACCGTGTGCACCTTCGGTTTCCGGATGTACCCCAGCGCGTGCAGCATCTGCGCCATCCGCAACGCCACCGTCGTCTTCCCGGTGCCGGGGCCGCCGGTGAAGCTCATGTGCATCGTCGGCCGCGAGGACTCCAGCCCGAAGCGCCGCCGCGCCCGGTCGATCATCAGCAGCGCCGCGATCTCGCGCACCCGTTCCTTCACATTCGCCAGGCCGATCAGCTCCGCGTCGAGCGCGGCCAGCGTTTCGGCCACGTCGTGGCCTGCCAGGTCGAGAGAAAGATCCAACAGCGCGTCCTCGCTCAGCAGTTCCTCGGTCGCGGTGGCGCCCTCGGCGGGCGGGCGCGACGGGGGGGGGGGGGGGTGGGCGCGGCGGGGGGCCCCGGCCCCCGGCCCCCCGGCGCGCGTCCTCGGCGTCGGCGGCCACAGAGCCGTTGCCGCTCTGCATGATCGCCCGCCGGAACAGCCC
>NZ_JBHXMY010000766.1:0-2345 GCF_042720195.1 Nocardia sp. NPDC058497
GGGGCTGCCCACCGACGGCAACGCCTCCCCGGCGGTCGTCGACACGCGCATCGTCTGGATCGTCGACGCCTACACCACCCTCGACAAGTACCCCTACGCGCAGTCGACCTCGCTCGACGGCGCGGTCGAGGACAGCATCGACAAGAAGACCGGCCGGGTGATCCCGCGCAAGGAGGTCAGCTACATCCGTAACTCGGTGAAGGCGACCGTCGACGCCTACGACGGCACCGTCACCCTGTACGAGACCGACTCCACCGACCCGGTGCTCAAGGCCTGGCGCGGGGTGTTCCCGGACGCGGTGAAGCCGGAGAGCGAGATCTCCCCGGAACTGCGCTCGCACTTCCGCTACCCCGAGGACCTGTTCAAGGTGCAGCGCGACATGCTGACCAAGTACCACGTGGACAACCCGCGTGAGTTCTTCACCAACAACGCGTTCTGGTCGGTGCCCAATGATCCGACGATCGAGGGCGGCACGTTCAACCAGCCGCCGTACTACGTGCTGCTGGGCGATCCGAAGACCAACAAGCCGGTCTTCAGCCTGACCTCGGCGATGGTCGGCTACAACCGTGAGTTCCTGTCGGCCTACATCTCCGTGCGTTCGGACCCGGACAACTACGGCAAGTTCACCGTTTTGCAGTTGCCGACCGACTCCCAGACCCAGGGCCCGCAGCAGACACAGAACTCGATGACCACCGCCGACGCGGTGTCACGGGAGAAGACGCTGCTGTCGAACTCGAACAAGATCCGCTACGGCAATCTGCTGACGCTGCCGGTGGCCGAAGGCGGCATCCTCTATGTCGAGCCGTTCTACAACGAACGCAACACCGGTTCGTCGACGTTCCCGCAACTGCTGCGCGTGCTGGTGAGCTACCGCGACGCGGCGGGCAGTGTGAAGGTCGGCTACGCGGCGACGCTGGCCGAGGCGCTGAACCAGGTCCTGCCTGGCGCGGGCTCGCTGGCGACGCCGTCCGGCGGTGACCCGGCGCTGAAGCCGAAGCCGGGTGCGACGCCACCGGTCGAGCAGGGCACCACGCCGCCGCAGGGCGGCACGACCCCGCCGCCCGGGACCACGACCCCGCCGGGGTCCACCGGCCAGGACGCCGCGGCCGCCGAGCTCAGCCGCAAGATCGAGGCGGTGCGCACGGCGATGCGGACGGGTAACTTCACCGATTTCGGTAAGGCGCTCGAGGAACTGGACGCCGCGGTGAAGGCCTACCAGGACTCGGGCGGCAGGTAGTCGTCCGGAACAGCAAGAAAGGCCCCGCCGGATGGCGGGGCCTTTCTCGTGCAGGGGGAACGGTGGATCAGCCGCCGATCGAGGCGAGCAGCGGGGCGTTGGCGTTGAGCAGGTCCTGGTACTGACCTGCGACACCGTACTGGTCGGCCAGGGCCTTGCCTGCGGCCTTGGCCTGGTCGACGGCAACCTGGATGTCGGTCTTGGCCTCGGCGGGCAGCTCGACCGGCAGGTCGACGGCGGGCTCCTCGACCACGACGGGCTCGGGCTCCGAGGTGCCGGCCTGCAGGTACCGGCCGCAGTGCGGCCACGCGCCGACGCCCTGGCTGGCGAGCACGTTCTCCGCGACGCGGATCTGCTCTTCCTTGCTGGCGTTGTGCGCCGAACCCTGGCCGCCGTTGGCAGCCCAGGTGCTCTGCGAGAACTGCAGGCCACCGTAGTAGCCGTTGCCGGTGTTGATACCCCAGTTACCACCGCTCTCGCACTGGGCGACGCCGTCCCAGTTGTGGGACGCGGCGGAGGCGGTGCCGGTTGCGAGGCTGAACGGAACGGCAACCAGGGCGCCGGTGATGGCGGCGACGCCAAGGGCACGGGTGCGGAATTTCCGGGTCTCAGTCATGGCGGAGACGCTAACCAATAAATCCATGACGATCACATCTTGATAACGGGACAATTGTGTGAATGAAACAGGTGTCTTTTCAGTGTTTACGCTGCATAACGCTGGGGAATGTCTAGATTCCGGTCAGTCTGTTATTGCACCGTTATGTGCGTGAGATCACGTCGAAATAGTGACCCTGGTCACGGAATGCACTGCCTCGCGCCAAGGATGTGTCGAAGGCTGTCGACGAAACGTCATTCCATGACGCCCGTCACATCCGCGACTTCCTCGCCGCCTCGGCAGGCTGCCGAAGACTGCGGTTCGCACCCCGGAAACCTCTACTGACCTGCCGATTTGGCATCCACGCTAACCCGTGTGTAATGTTGTATTCACCGACGCGGGGTGGAGCAGCTCGGTAGCTCGCTGGGCTCATAACCCAGAGGTCGCAGGTTCAAATCCTGTCCCCGCTACTAAGAAGTGGGGGGCGCGCCCCAGAGGTCTCGGGGCATAGGT
>NZ_JBHXMY010000767.1:0-2335 GCF_042720195.1 Nocardia sp. NPDC058497
AGCGTCGGGTTGGTGGCCGAGGCGGGGGGGGGGGGGGGGGCCGCCGCCCCCCCCCCCCCCCGCGCTTGTTGTCGAGTCGGCCCGTACCCGAGGAGTTACCCATGTCCTCGCGAGAGCAGGCGTCCGTTCTCACCGGTGAAACCAGGTCCGGCCCCATCGCAGCCACCACACCACCGTCGGCCGCATCACCAACTCCCCGTGCCCCTCAACCCGGCCAGAAACCCGGGAGGCGGATCAGAACGGGCCGATCCCCTTCAAAGGGTTGCCGCCGTGGAGGAACCAGAAGGTGGCGATCGCGGCGGCGACGGCGAGCAGGACCACGGTGCCCGAGCCCCAGGCGGGGCGGGTGGCCCAGCCGCGGGCGCGGTCGAGAGACCAGCGGCCGGGACCGGTGAGGATGATCGCGAGGGACGCGCCGACCAGGATGGAGTCGAGCTCGACGCCGGTGGGGGTCGAGGCGTTGTACTGGAAGCCGGGGACCAGGCCCTGCTTGAACATCCACGCGTTCAGGATCGTGGCGAGCACGGCGCCCGCGGCGAGCGGGGTGGCCAGGCCGAGGACGAGCAGGATGCCACCGCCCAGTTCACCGGCGATCACCAGGGCCGTCGCCAGCGCGGGGTAGTCCCAGCCACCGCTTTCCATCATGGTCTTGGTGCCGTCGAGGCCGGGGCCGTGGAACCAGCCGGTCAGCTTCTGCAGGCCGTGGTAGATGAAGGTGTAGCCGACGACCAGGCGCAGCACGAACAGGCCGAGGTCGAGGGTGCCGCGGCGGGGTTCCCGGTTGCGGCGCTGCAGGCGCACGGCGCCCGCCGAGGCCGCGGCCGCGGGCGGGATCGAGGCGTAGCCGTAGCCGGCGTCGCCACCGCCTTCCGTCTGCGCCGCGCTCGCGGTGGGCACCTCGGGGTCGAGCCCGAGGTCGTCGTCGGTGCGCGGAATATCCTTGTGCAGATCCGGTTTCGGCATCTGTGTCGTCGGCGAATCGTAGGGGCTGGTCACCGGGCGACCCGCCGACGACGCGGCCGGTCCGGTCTGCGACGACCCGTCGGCCTGCGGTGTGTCATTCGACTTCTCGCTCACGGGTGTCACCTTATGACGCGCTGTCGTGGTACGCCGCTCTTCCTCGCATCAGGCGTGTCAGCCCCGCTCGACTGCCGGTAACGTCTCTGGCATGAGTTCGGTATTCGCGGGCCGCGTGGCAGTCGGGTTGGCGCTGGGCACCGTCTTGGTCGCCGGGTGCGCCCGGTTCGACGAGTCGGCGTCGAGCCCGTTCACCACCGAGCCGTCGCTGGGCGGGTCCAACGCGGAGCCGAAGAAACCGCAGGACTCGCCGTCGCAGGTGCCGCGGCCGACCGGTCCGTGCATCGACCCCGATCCGAACGTCATCGCCACCTGCCTGGACTCGGCGGCCGGGCTGATCCCGGTCGGCGACGGCGCGCTGGTGGCCGAGCGGCGCACCGGCCGCATCCTGCAGGTGACCCCGGTCGACGCGAGCACGCCGCAGGAGACGCCGGTGGAGGTCGCCAGCGTGGCGGTCGACGGTTCCGGTGACGGCGGCATCTCCGACATCGTGCTGTCCCCCACGTTCGGCGAGGACGGGCTGATGTACGCCTACATCACCACCGGCAGCGACAACCGGGTGGTCCGGCTGTCCAAGAACGGCGGCGCGCCCAAGGAGATCCTCACCGGAATCCCCAAGGGCGCCACCGGGAATCGCGGCGCCATCGAATGGGCGACGCCGACCCAGCTGCTGGTACTCACCGGCGATGCCGGAAACCCCGGCGCGGCGGCCGATCCCGGTTCGCTCGGTGGCAAGGTGCTGCGCCTGGAGTCACCGTCGTCGGGCACCAACATTCCGCAGGTCGTCGCCTCGGGCATCGGTTCGGCCGGTGACCTGTGCCGCGACGGCAAGAACGGCATGTGGGTCACCGACCGCACCGCCGCCGAGGACCGGCTCCAGCACCTGGGCGCCGACGGCACGCTGACCGTCTCCTGGACCTGGCCTGATCGTCCGGGCGTCGGCGGCTGCACCGCCACCGGTGACGGCGTCGCCGTGGCTCTCGGCGAGGGCAAGGCGCTGGCCGCGGTCGGCGCCGACCCCAACACCTTCGCCGTCACCACCGCGCCCACCCTGATCGCCCAGGACAAATACGGCAAGCTCCTGGGCGCCTCGGCCAGCGCCGACGGCAGCGTGTGGGTGACCACGACCAACAAGACCGACGGCCAACCGGGCGAATTCGACGACCGCGTCGTGCGCATCCCGCCACCCCAAGGCGGCGCGGGCGGTCCCGACTAGGAGTAGTGGTCTCGCACGTACATGGGTAACTCACCGGGTACG
>NZ_JBHXMY010000768.1:0-2329 GCF_042720195.1 Nocardia sp. NPDC058497
CAGTGGACCGCGCCCGCGCGCCGCGCGCCCCCCCCCGCCCGCCCGCCCCCCCCCCGGCCCCCGCCCCCGGCGCGTCGGGCGCCGGGCCCGCCCCCCCCCAGGCGCCGGGCCCCGCCCCCCCCCCCCCCTTCTGCGTTTCACCGGGACTGGGATTCGCCTCGATCCTGGACGGACTCGGCCCGTCACCGGCGGGCGCGACTGGCCCGGTGTCTGCGCACGGCCGACCGGTTCGCGCAGGCCGGGCTGCAGAACCGCTGCCTGCCGTTGCGGGAGGTGTCGGCGTACACCCGCGTACACCCCTCGGCCGCGCACTCACCGAGCCGGTCCATCCCCAGCCCGGTCAGGTGTAGTGCGGTGCCGACGGTGATCAGCGCGGCGACCTGGCGATCGGTCGGCACCCCGGGGTCGCGGAAATGCAGATGCCAGCCGTCTCCCGCGTGGTTGGTCAGGCGGGGCGCCGACGCGTACTCGGCCAGCAGCACGTTGAGCAGCGACGCGCGTTCGGCCCGATCCGCGCACGCGACCACCCGCCGCCAGCGCGCCAGAAACGCCGTCACCGACGCCAGATCGTCGTCCGTCGGCGCCTGGGACACAACAAGCCCCGCCGACGCACAGCGCTGCCCCAGCTCCGCGGCACTTCCACACGGTTCGTTGAGCAGGTCGACGCCGAGCTGCACCGGCTCCCGTCCGTAATGGTTGTAATGCACAATGCCATTACATCAGACTCGAAGCATGAACAGCCACACCACGCACACCTGGCGGATCGAGTCCTGCCACCGGACCAGCGAGGGCCTGATCGCCTACCAGCGGTGCCGCTGCGGGGCCCGACGGGTCGTCGTCGGCGACCCCGGCGTCAGCATCTCGGCCGAACTCCACGGCGCCGACCACGGGCTCGCCGCGACGGCGTAGCTCGCAGGTGGCCGGTGCCATGACGAACGTCACGTTTGCCCGCTACACTCTGGACCACTGCCCAGATGTGGGGCATATCTCGTCAGCGTTCGACCGGAAAGACCCCTTGATGAAGCGTTCCACCGTCGTCGCCGCCTTCGCGGCCGCCACCGCGCTCGGCCCGATCGCGGGGACTGCGGCGGCCGAGTCGCCCGGCCTACCCCTGTCCCCGTACGTCGCCGCCGCGCCAACGGCCACCGGCGATTTCGGCCTGCCCACCGAGCAGCCCGAGTCCGGCTCGGCGCAGAGCGGCTCCACCACCGGCGTCGAGACCACCGGCTCCTCCGGCACCGGCTCGGCCGGCCTGCCCAACCTGGACCGGCTGCTGTTCGGCGGCCGCATCCTGTGCGGCGCACTCGGCAGCGCGCTCGCTGTCGCGGGCGAGGCGATGATGGACTGCAGCGACCTGCCGACCCCCGCCTGAACAACCCGTCCAAAACAAAAGGCCACCGGAAATTTCCGGTGGCCCTTTGTTTTTCGAGAATCAGACGCGCGGATCAGGCGGCGTCGGCGTTGCCAGCCTTCCATTCCGGCCACGGAATGTTCCAGTCGCCCAGCCCGTCGACACCGGACAGGGTGCCGCCGACGGTGTTCTTGATGATCGTGATGTCACCGCGCTTGGCGTTCTCGTACACCCAGCGCGCGTTCGCCGGGCTCAGGTTCAGGCAGCCGTGGCTGGCGTTGGAGTAGCCCTGCTGCCCGATCGACCACGGCGCCGAGTGGAAGAAGATGCCGCTGTAGGAGATTCGCGTCGCGTAGTCGACCGGCGTGCGGTAGCCGTCCGGCGAGTTCACCGAGACGCCGTAGGTCGAGGAGTCCATGATGATCTTCTCGTGCCGGTCGCTGACGATGTAGATGCCGTTGTCGGTGGGCGTGCTGTCCTTGCCCATCGAGGTCGGCATGGTCATGATCACCTGGCCGTTGCGCTCCACCGTCACCTGGTGGGTGTTGTCGTCGGCGGTGAAGATCTGCGCGTCACCGATGGTGAAGAACGAGTGGATGTTGTCCTGGCCGTAGAGCCCCTTGCCGAGGTCCTTGCCGTAGACGTTCACGTCGATGGTCACCTTGGTGCCCGGCGCCCAGAAATGCTCCGGCCGCCACCGCACTTCGCGATTGTTCACCCAGTAGAAGGCGCCCTCCACCGCGGGCTCGGTGGTGATCTTGATGGCGTCCTGCGCGGCCCGCCGATCGGGGATGTTCTCGTCGAACTGGATGGCCACCGGCTGGCCGATGCCGACGACCTCACCCTCGCCCGGGAGCAGGTAGGGCTTGGTCTGACTGTTCGGCGAGCTCGTGGTGAAGCTCAGGGTCGTCGAGTTCACCCCGCCGAGGCCGATCGCCGACGCCGTCAGGTTGTAGGTCTTGCCGTAGCCGAGCACCC
>NZ_JBHXMY010000769.1:0-2328 GCF_042720195.1 Nocardia sp. NPDC058497
CTCGCCGCTGTGGGGTGGGGTGCCGCGCGCTGACACCGGTGGAAATCACGCCGAACGCGTGCTGACCGGAATCACGATCCGCGTCACTGTGACTGCACCAGAGGTGGGAACCGAAAATACGCCTGAAAGGGGCCGTGGCCTGCTGTAGGTCCTGCTCAGGTGCGGTCTATCACGAGAGGTTCGGGTGTGGATAGGGTTTGGCAGTCCGGGTGGTGATCTTGCTGGGGTGTCGGGTTGGCGTCGATCGATCGGACCGCTTACCCGCGGTTCAAGCGGGTGGTGTCCGCCCACGAGCTGACCGAGGCGGTCACCCCTACACAGGACGAGGTTGCGTGGGCACGGGGGAAGACTCAGAGCGATCCGCACCTGCTTGCCCCGGCAGTGCGGCTGAAGGCATATCAGCGGCTCGGGTACTTCCCGAAGCTGCGTGACATCCCGGCCGTCGTCGTCGACACCGTGCGTGGCGTGTTGGACCTGCCCGACGAGGTGGGCCCGGAGACCGGCGCCGACCGCACCGCGAAACGCCGCCGCGGGTTCGTCCGCGCATACCTCGGCGTGAAGTACGAGGCGGTCACGAACAAGGCTGAGGCATTCCACGGGTATGCGGAATGGTTGATGATCGGCGGCAAGCTCATGAGCCACAACGACCCCGACCACCTGGAACGGGTCGTGAAGTTCAACGAGCTGCTGGCCAACTGTGCGATCTACTCGGCCGCGCTGGACATCACCGACGTCGCCAACGGCCTGGCCGCCGATGGCTATCCCGTCGACACCGACGACCTGGCCACCATCACCCCGTACATTCAGCACACCATCCGCCGCATGGGCGACCTCATGCTCAATCTCGCCCCACCCGACCACACGCCGGTCACCCGGCTCGACCTGGAACCGCGAGTGCTGTTCGGATCGCCGTGAAGCGTCCGACTCCGTTCGCCCCGTCGCGCAACTCACGGGGATGCCCATATGGTCTGGTCAACGTGTAGCGCGTCGAATCAGGAGGCCCGCGGTTGCCGATCGGCCACCCTGACCAGATGAGCGCGGAGGGCATCGGCGACGACGCCGGGGTTCTCAAGCATCGGGATGTGCCCGACGCCGGGCAGCGTGACCTCTTCGATGTGGTCGGGCAGTTCATCGATCAACCGTTGCATGCATTCGGCACGGGTGAGGAATGTGTCGAACTCGGACAGCATCAACGAGGTCGGCGCGGTAACGAGATGGAGATCCTCGAGCGGGCCATCGCGGAGTCCGGCCAGGAGCATCGTTAGGTAGATGGGACAGTGAGAAACCGCGCGGATCACATTCGTCGCATCCTCCGGGGAGACGGCTGCTGTGTTTCGACTGCAGTTTTGGATCACCGGACGTTGGAAGGCCTCGCGCCTTGCGGCTCGATCGCCGAGCATCCGGGCAACCGCGGCGAGTGGGAACTGCGAGCTGAAGCCCAGTCCGATCCGGAACTCGTTGCGGGAGAATCGCTTCCATCCGCCGCTAGGGTTGATCGCGACGAGGGATCGCGCGCGGCCGCGGCGTTCGAGTTCGAATCCGACCTGGCCGCCGAGCGAGTTCCCCGCGACATGGCAGGTTCCCCAACCGAACTTGTCTAGTTCTCGTTCGATTCCGTCGGCGATGCCGCGCACCCCCAGATCGCGCAGGCGTAGGCCGGGCCCGCCCCAGTGCCCGGGCATCGTCATTGCGAGGACGTCGTAGTCGCTGGAAAGGTCGTCGACAACGTCGTGCCAGACATGGTGCGACAAGGTGAATCCGTGCAGCAGCAGCACCGGTTCGCCTGCCCCAGCCCGGTTTACAGGTTCCATCACCGATCCCCCACGCATCCATCGACTACCCAGTAGTTACAAGAAGTACTCGAAGATCTCTAGGACCGTCAACCAACCGTGTTCACGAGCAGGCTGGCTCGTGACGAGTCGCACGCTTCTCACAAATGACCGGATGTGAGAGTTCTGCGAACGGCCCGATCCGTGCCGCGTTCCTGCAGGTCGCAGTTCGCACAACACCTCTCACAACCTCGGTGTTGTGAGAGGGAGTTCTGCGAAAATCGGGAATGGACCTGACCCCGAAACAGGCCGCCGCCGCGGTCGAACGCCATCCCTGCCCCAAGTGCGAGGCGCCGGCGGGAAGCCGGACACGGGCCGGGAAGAGCGCCGCGAAGTACCACACCGCCCGGTTCATCCTCGTGCCGTGGGCTCGCGCACGGGGCACCCTCGGGGCGGGGGGGGGGGGGGTGGGGCGGGGGGGGCCCGGGGGCGTGTCCCGCCCCGGACTGGTCGGCCACGAGCGGACCGTGTGACCAGCCGTCGGCGGCGATGTGATGGG
>NZ_JBHXMY010000770.1:0-2312 GCF_042720195.1 Nocardia sp. NPDC058497
ACCCGCCGGGGGATACCCCCCGCGCCCCCCCCCCACCGCGCCCCCCCCGCCCCGCCGGCCGCCCCCCCGGGCGGCCCCCCCCCGGCCCTCGTCGTACGGCTGGTGGATCAGCCCGCGCTGATCGAACTGAACAGGTTCTGGATGGTCTGCAGGATGATCTCGGTCAGCAATTCAGCGGCGGAACCGGCCATGACAACACTCCTCGTTTACGAGTCCTCATCAGGTGTAACGAACATGTGAAGCGTGCCCTATCCACACTGGATCGCGTGGCGTTTTCGTGAAAAAAATTCACACAACCCAGAAAACGAGAAGGCCGCGTCCCTGACGGAACGCGACCTTCCCCAGAACGAGTGCCTACAGGTACTGACCTGTATTCGACTCGGTGTCGATCGCGCGACTTGCCGAGGCGTTCTTGCCGGTGACCAGCGTGCGGATGTAGACGATCCGCTCACCCTTCTTACCCGAGATCCGGGCCCAGTCGTCCGGGTTGGTCGTGTTGGGCAGGTCCTCGTTCTCGGCGAACTCGTCGACGATCGAGTCGAAGAGGTGCTGTATCCGCAGACCCGGGTTACCGGTGTCGAGCACGGACTTGATCGCGTACTTCTTCGCCCGGTCGACGATGTTCTGGATCATCGCGCCGGAGTTGAAGTCCTTGAAGTACAGGACCTCCTTGTCACCGTTGGCGTAGGTGACCTCCAGGAACCGGTTGTCGTCGCTCTCGGCGTACATCCGCTCGACGACCTTCTCGATCATCGCCTCCACGCACGCCTGCTTGTCGCCGTCGAACTCGCGCAGATCGCTCTCGTGCAGCGGCAGCGTCTCGGTGAGGTACTTGGAGAAGATGTCCTGCGCCGATTCCGCGTCCGGCCGCTCGATCTTGATCTTCACGTCCAGGCGGCCCGGCCGCAGGATCGCGGGGTCGATCATGTCCTCGCGGTTGGACGCGCCGATCACGATGACGTTCTCGAGGCCTTCGACACCGTCGATCTCCGAAAGCAACTGCGGCACAACGGTGGTCTCCACATCGGAGGAGACACCCGAACCGCGGGTGCGGAAGATCGAGTCCATCTCGTCGAAGAACACGATCACCGGCGTGCCCTCGGAGGCCTTCTCGCGCGCACGCTGGAAGATGATCCGGATGTGACGCTCGGTCTCGCCGACGAACTTGTTGAGCAGCTCGGGGCCCTTGATGTTGAGGAAGAAGGACTTGGCCTCCTTGGCGTCCTCACCGCGGGCTTCGGCGATCTTCTTGGCCAGCGAGTTGGCGACGGCCTTGGCGATCAACGTCTTACCGCAACCCGGCGGACCGTAGAGCAGCACGCCCTTGGGCGGGCGCAGCGCGTACTCGCGGAACAGATCCTTGTGCAGGAACGGCAGTTCCACGGCGTCGCGGATCTGCTCGATCTGACGGCCGAGGCCACCGATGTCGGTGTAGTCGACGTCGGGAACCTCTTCCAGCACAAGGTCTTCGACCTCGGCCTTGGGCACCCGCTCGAAGGCGAAGCCCGCCTTGGTGTCGACCAGCAGCGAATCACCGGGGCGCAGTTTGCGAATCGGGGAATCGGGGTCGTCGATGTCGTCGTACTCGGCGATCTTGGACAGCGGGCCGGACAGCCAGACGACGCGCTCCTCGTCGGCATGACCGACCACCAGGGCGCGCCTGCCGTCGTCGAGAATCTCGCGCAGCGTGCCGATTTCACCGATGGCGTCGAACTTTCCGGCTTCGACGACGGTGAGCGCTTCGTTGAGCCGGACGGTCTGGCCGTACTCGAGCGTCGCGACGTCGATGTTGGGCGAGCAGGTGAGGCGCATCTTGCGACCGGAGGTGAAGACGTCGACCGTCTGATCGTCATAGCTGTGGATGACGATGCCGTAGCCGCTGGGCGGCTGGCCCAGGCGATCGACTTCCTCCCGCAGGGCTATCAGTTGCTGGCGCGCTTCTTTGAGCGTGTCCATCAACTTGCCGTTGCGGATGGTCAGCGAATCGATCCGTGCTTCCAATTCGCGTGCGCGATCCGGCGAGTCGGCGAGTTGCCTGCGGAGAGCAGCCGCCTCGGCGCGTACCGCCTCGAGCTCTCGCCAGGCCGCCGAATCCGAATTCTCGTTGGGGCTCATGATGCTGCTCCTCCCAGTCCCGGTCTTTCAACGCTACCGGGCGCGGTCCGTTCTCGCTTTCCGACATGGTTTCGTCGTGATCACATCTTGTACGGCGATAGGCCGGTCCCGGGCCGTGTTAGGCTCCCCTAACACCCCCCCCCCGGGCACACGGCCCGGGCACACCCCCCACCAGCCGAAAAGGTGGAGTGCCATCG
>NZ_JBHXMY010000771.1:0-2303 GCF_042720195.1 Nocardia sp. NPDC058497
GTCGTCGGCAGATTCTCGGCCTCGGTCGCGTAGCCGCGTACACCGTCGATCGCGGCATTCGCGGTGGTACCGGACCAGCCCTCATTGATCGCGGTGTCGATGCGGGTGCGGAAGTTGGTCACCGCGTCCGACATCCCGGTCACCAACCGCCGCCAGCCATCGGCACCAGCGTTGATCTCACCGGCGGAAACGCCCGGCTGATCGCCGCTGCCGTTCAACGCGTCCCAGATCTGCTGATGGCTGAGCGTGGAAAAGTCGTCCAGCTTGCCGGTCAGCACCGGCGTCGAGTACGTCCCGTCGAACCCGGATTCGAGCCGTGCCCGCTCGGACTGGATGATCGTGCGATCACCACTGACCTCGTTGTTCGCCGCCTCACCGAGCTTTCCCCGCGCCTCGGCTTCGTCATAGGAGGTGCTGTAGGCATCGTAGATGGCCTTACCCTCGGCTGCGACAGCGCCGACCGCGACGACCGCGAGCGCGATCAATGGAAGCGGCATCAGATCCCCTGTCCGGTCGCGGCGATGCCGTCGGCGTTCTGGCCGTCGACGGCTTGGAGTTTGCCGATCGCGGCGGAGTTGGTGTCGCGCATGAGCTGCGCGATCTCGATGTGGGTTGCGAGGCGCTTGTCGGCGGAGTCGTTCGGGTCGTCCGTGCTGCCGCTGACGGCCTTCGCCTCGAATTTGGCTTTCAGGATGATGGCGGTTTCGAGGCCGCCCCAGCCGGAGAGATGCTCCAACGCTTTGGTATCGCGCTGCAGGTTGATCAGGTCGGAAACATACAGCTCACAGGCGGCGCGCAGGGACTCGCCGAGGCCCTCTTCCATCCGAAAATTGCCGGAAACGGCTTGTTGCTTGAGATTCCGCCAATATGTCGCTTGATCTGTCACGAGATCCACCCCTACTTCGGAAGATGCGGCTCGAGAGCCGCCGCGTGCTTCGCTGCCATATCGCATAGGTCGCCGCCACGAGGACCTTCGTTGCCCAGCCATCCAACGGACACCTCGAACATGCCCTGGTCTGCTTCGAAGGCCACATAGCAGCTCTCCGGGTCGTTCTTTTCACGGAACGTCAGCCCAGCCCGACTGCCAACGGTCGTTTCTTGGACCCCAGTCAAACTGTCCTTGCTTCGAGTCTCAGCGAGCGTGTGGCTCGTGGAGAACACGTCGACCCGTCGGAGCCCTGCGCCGTAGCGGTCATCAATCGGCTTCCAGTTGCAGACTCGCCACGTTGACGGGCCCGAGGGTGGATCGGTCAGCACACGCTTCGTCGTCGGATCGAGCCCTGCATCCCGCAGCACGTCATCACTCAACTGACTACACACGTTGAACACAACGATCTTGTCCAGATCCCGCGTCGTCGGCTGCGCAGACCCCGTCTCCCCACCGGGCCCACACCCACTGACCGCAGCCGAAACCACGACAGCGCCAACGGCTGCTCGCATCACACCAGCGCTTCGCACATCACTCCCGTTCGTCAGAGCTCGGATTGCCCTCCCAGACTAGGACGCATCGGAAACCCGATCGGTTCCATGTCTGTTCCGGCAGGTTCGGGCATGCCTAGGTTCTAGTCGGCATGTCTCTCCGAGCGGGTCGCGTCTGCGAAGCGCGGGTGAGCCCGGATGACGACGAACGGCCGCTCATCGATGGGTTCCACCTTGATATCGGTGTTCGCCGCCATCAGCATGAGCCCGCTGATCCCGATTCCGACCGGAAGCCACCCCGGAAAGCACAGGACCACCAACGACACGATGACACCGTGCGGGACGCCGACTGCCGCCGCGAGGAACAACGCCACAATCGCCGGCGGACCGGCCAGCAGGACCCCGAAGGCGAGCTGACGGAGCCATCGAAATCTGGCGATGCACGCCGCACACGCAGGCCAGTCTGCCCGCAACTTCGCGGACGTGTCCGGGAGGCGAAACCACGGCGGGATGGGGATGATCTCGCGCGCCCACTTCCGAAGTTCGAGCCCGACAGTCCGCGGCATCCGCACCGAGCCGACCTGCACAAAGTTGATCGTCGCAGGCACCACGCCAGTCGCCGGGACCCCGTGGCGAACACACACCATAGGCAAGCCCTCGACCCGTCGCGCCAGAAACCGCACCGCTGCTGTGGGGTTGAAACGCCGCTTCTCACCCCAGACCACTTCGCTCTCGGGCAGCGACTCCGTCGCCAGTCGAACGCGCACTGACAGGTCCTCACCGACCATCACACGAGCCCCCGCGTTCTTGAGATTCTATCTGTTCCTGCCGACCTAGCTAATGTACTGAAGCATCGAGTTCGAAGGGGGACACAGGTATGAAGG
>NZ_JBHXMY010000772.1:0-2300 GCF_042720195.1 Nocardia sp. NPDC058497
GGTCTACCGAGGCAAAGAACTTACTCATCGGTAACCAGTGTAGGCGGGGGTGTTCACCGGCTGATCGCGGCGTCGACGCCGTCGAGGATCAGGTCGAGGCCGAAGCGGAAATCGGCGTCCGCCGACTCCTGGTCCGGGGGGACATCCGCGAAGGCCTGGTCGGCGAAGAGCTGCTCGATCTCGGGGAAACGGCCGGGGTCGAGCTGGGCCGCGACCTCCTGCTGGTAGACCTGCAGCGCCGTCGCCTCGTCGAACTGCTCGACCAGGCGGCGTTCGGCCAGGCTCCGGCCGGTGACGAACGCCTGGCGGACGTAACCACCGACGACGGTGATCACGCCGATCTTGGCGCCCCAGTCCAGGCCGGTGCTGCGCAGGGCGGCCAGCCCGGCGTCCATCCAGGCGAGGGCGTTGAAGCCACGGGGTGGGCCGGAGATGGGGATCTGGGCGACCCAGGGATGACGGGTGTACACCGCCAATTGCGCGTCGGCCCAGGCGTGCAGGGCTCGACGCCAGTCGGGGTCGGTCTCCGGTGGCAGTCCGAAGGCGGTGTCGGCCATGCGGTCGGTGAGGCCGTCCCGGGAGCGGATGTGCCGGTACAGCGACATCGGCGTGACACCCAGTGCGGCAGCGACTTTCGACAGGGTCGCACCGGCCATGCCGTCGCGGTCGGCGAGGGCGATCGCGGTGGCGACGATGCGGTCGGCGTCGAGTTCGGGCGGGCGGCCGAGGCGGGGGCGGCCGTGTTCACGCTCGTCGCGTTCGGCCCACGTGCCGCGCCGGGACACCGCGGGGAAGTCGGGATCCCACAGTGGTGAGAACTCCGATGCCGCGGGCCGCGAACGTTTCGGTCTCACCGTCTCCTCTTTCGATCGGGGGGTTCCGCCAACTTAACATACGTCTTATAGTTTAAGTCATATACTAAGGCCGGGCCGAGGGTGATACCTCGGGGACGAGGGCGAATCACCATGAACACCAGCACTGTTCAGCGCATCACGGGCGCCGCCGCCATCGCGGGTGCGACCTGCACGTTGATCGAACTTCCGCTGTATTTCGTCTACGCGGGGCCGCCGCCGGATGCCAATGTGCTCACCCGATCGCTGTTCGGGCTCGTCGGCATCACGCTGTTCGTGGTGTTCATGAGCGGCGTCGCCTACGTGGTGAAACGGCGCGATCCGGAACGGGAATGGTTCGGCTCGGTGGCCGCGACCGCCGGCATGGCCTGGCTCACCGTCGTCGCAGTGTCCATGGGGTTGGAGGTCGGCGCCGTGATCGCCGCGCCGGAGCCGATCGACCCGACGATCACCGTCACCGGCACCTACATCCTCTACGGGACCGTGTCGCGATTGCTCGAAGGATTGTTCCTGGTGGCCTTCGCCGTCGCGGCCGCGCGGCTGCTCCCCCGCTGGTGCATCGTGGCCAGCTGGCTGCTCGCCGGGGTGAACTTCGCGTTCGTGCCGTCACTGTTCTTCGGCAATACCCCCGCGAATTTCTATGCGGCCAACGGCTGGGGCACCACGGCGACCGTGGGCGGGCTGACCATGCTGTGGTTGTTCGCGATCGGCACCGCGCTGGTGCGGACCGCCGAGCAGCGCGAGCCGGTTCCGGGACCGGACCGCCTGGCGCCGCAGCGGTGAACTCAGTAGGCGTGCGCGGCCGCGGTGATCCGGCCCGAGTCGATCCCGGCGAGCAGGGAGAGCCGGTCGGTGAGGGTCTGGTCGCCGTAGGCCAGGCCGAATTCGCCCATCGCACGGTCGAATCCGTCGCTCTTGCCGAGGTAGGCGGCGATGGCGACGCGGTCGCCGGAGCGGGCGTGCGCGCGGGCCAGCACGGAACCGCACAACTCCGAATACCTGGCCAGCTCGCCGTGGGTCATGTTGTCGATCGCCGCGGAACCCTTCATGTCGCGCAGCTGACGCAGGTAGAAGAACCGACCGGCGGGGCCGGTCGCCCAGCCGAGGAAGATGTCGCTGGCCGACTGCATGAGCCGCTGGCCGACCACTACCCGATGCCCCTGGTGGTGATATTTGCTCGGCTTCAGGTGCGGCGCGAGCACCGACGTCTCGGCCTCCTTCAACTGCAGGAACAGCGGGCTGCCCGATTCCTTGTCCATCATCAGCGCGATGAAACACCGCGTGCCGACGCTGCCGACACCGACCACCTTCAGCGCCTGATCCACGCGCCGATACCGGTCGAGCAGCACGCGGCGCTCGTCCGGCAGGCTGCGGCGGAAGTCGGCGAAGACGTCCTTGACGGTCTTCTCGTCGGGCAGTTCGATCGGCACCAGCAGCGGCGGCTGGGTC
>NZ_JBHXMY010000773.1:0-2295 GCF_042720195.1 Nocardia sp. NPDC058497
CAGTACCGCAGCCTCGAGTAGGCGACGTAGCGCGTCATTGGGTCGACCCGGATTGGGGCGGCCGCCCTTGGCGACGAACGGCAGGTAGCCCTTGTTCGTGGTCGTGTCCCACCGCCCGAGGCTGGCAGCCATGTGTCGAATGTCTTGCCACCGTCGGCCCGCGGGCAGCGTTGTCCCGTCGGCCAGCGTGACCGGTTGCGGATATCGAGGCACGATTTCGTGGTCGTCGAACCACGCCCGGACATTGCCGGTATGGCTCACCATGCCCGGATCGGCTGCGGCCAACGGCATGTCGACCCAGTCGCGCACCAAGATCCTGGCGACCTGGCCCGACACCGACAGCCAGCAGAACCTGCCGACGTCCACCGGCTGCTGTACCGGACGCCCGTTGTAGACCGAGGACAACTGTTTGTGCACCTCGGCCGGGTTCGGATCGAACAGCAACGACATCAGATCCGAGGACGCGCCGCCGGTGGTCCACCACGCCAATTGGGCGTCTTGCCCAGCCCGCGACAGGCTGTTCGTCGGCGAGGACAGCAATCTGGTCAGCCCGACGGTGATGTCGTCGGCGCACACCATGCAGATCGGCGTGTGCGTCAGCTGCGTCGCCAGGTCGTAGCCGAAGGTCGGTTCGTTGATGCTGATCAACGCCGCGTCGTTGCTCGCTCCTGGTACCAACCCTGCAGGCACCTTGCCCGGGATGGTGTTGGCCAGCGCACCGGTGCGTGCGCACACCATGCACAACCCGCTCCGGCCGCTGCCCTTGGTCGCCGCGACCCGCTCAGCCCAGAACGTCGCCGCGCTCGGGCTCCGGTGCGCACCGACACCGTCGACGGTGACCAGCACACCATCCTTGGCCGACAGCCCTTCGACATCGGCAAGCTTCGACAGCCAGCCGTCTCGGTAGAACTGGCGCACGATATGCGGCACGCGATCGGTCGCCGGGTCGACCGAGTCCGCCCACCGAGCCACCAATTCCACGAACGCCTCGTGACACGCTCGCACACGATCGGGTTTGGACTTCTCGTCGCCACGACCGAGCACGTACTGGGCGTCGTCGCTGGCCAGGTTCGGCGACACACCGACCGTCCGTGTTGCTGCCGGGACCGTGTGCACCACACCACGATTGGGTTTGTCGACACTGCGTAGCCGCGTCAGCGAAGCTTTGACGATTCCCACGGATGCGTTGGTGTCGATGTTGAGGTTCCACCGAAACTCCCGATCCCGGTGAAACGCCGGCACCCCGCCGCGGTTGTCCGCGGCGAACTCGGTCAACCGTGTCAGCAGCATCAGAGATGCTCCTCGGTCAGCCCGTGCTTGGGCACTTCCATCACCCCGGAGGACAGTTTCGCCCGGAACCACCGAGACCGGCGCGGTGTCATCGTGTAGTCGATACTGTGCAACACCACACCCAGTTCCGCGGACACCGCGATCGGCGCGGTGTCGTCGGGCTTGCCGAAGTACGCCGGGAACTCACGGGTACCGAGAAACGGTTGGGAGAAACACTGGCCCTTCTCGACACGACGCCGGAACTGATCCCGATAAGCCGCCTCCGGCTTGTCCGCATGCGGGAATCGGTCGATATGCGCATGAACCCGGTAGGCAACATCCTTCAGACACAACGCATTCCGCTGCGCCCGATATGCTGCCGTGTCCACTCGACGGCGACCGGTCACCGCCTCCGACAGCGACACCACATCAGTGGTTTCGTTGCGACGCAACGTGAACTGTTTGATCGGGGCCAGCACCTCGATCCGCTCGACCCGGTACTCGAACTCCGGCTTCCAATACACCGCCTTGAGCACACCCATCGCGGCCGTCGGCGTCATCACCGGGTAACTCACCCGCTCCGCCGACAACCCCGGCTGCGTGAAACAAGCACCCGGGCCCCATACCTGCACAACCAGCGACATAGAACCGCCCTCCGTAACGAAGAAAAACCTGAACACCCCACGCCCCCAATACGATCCCCGAGGGCACAGCACGACATCATGCACGTGACCACCGACACGTTTACCTGAAATGTCTTGCGGGAAGAGGCGACCTGCGGCGATGTCGGTTCCGGCGAGCGACGGATCAGTGCGAGAAGACCCGAGCTCACCCCCGCCAGCACCGACACCGCTCGATGTCCCCGGCGTGCCAGCAACACGGCGCCAGGCCGAGGTTCTCTGCAGCCTCAGAGACCGACACCCCATGCCAGCAGCGAAGGAAACCAATGTGGCGTAGAACAGCGGAATTCGGGTCCAGTTCATTTCAGCTTCCTTTATTGAATTGTCCATCGACCGATGGATAGCG
>NZ_JBHXMY010000774.1:0-2282 GCF_042720195.1 Nocardia sp. NPDC058497
TCGGGGGGTGTTATCTAATAAAAAAACGCCTGGGTGGGGTTGTAAAACCTGCGCGTAATCAACCCGGCGGGCTCGCCTGCCCGGTTCGAGACGCGGACCGGGGATAATCACCATCACCTGGTGTGCCGAAGTTGTGGGGCGGTGGTCGACACCGAATGTGTCGTCGGCGCCGCGCCCTGTCTGCAGCCCGCGGACGACCATGGCTTCGCGATCGACGAGGCCGAGGTCGTCTTCTGGGGGTTGTGCCCCGACTGTCGAAACCAGGAGGCCGCGAAATGACCAAGCCGACCACGACGAACACCGGTAGTGCCGTCGAGAGCGACGACGAATCGCTGTCCGCCGGAACCCAGGGACCGGTGCTGCTGCACGACCACTACCTGATCGAGAAGCTGGCCCAGTTCAACCGCGAGCGGGTCCCGGAGCGGATCGTGCACGCCAAGGGCTCCGGCGCCTACGGCGAGCTGGTGGTGACCGGCGATGTCAGCCGTTACACCAAGGCCACGCTGTTCCAGCCGGGCGCGCGCACCGAATCGCTGGTCCGGTTCTCGACCGTGGCCGGTGAGCAGGGCAGCCCCGACACCTGGCGTGACCCACGCGGTTTCGCGGTGAAGTTCTACACCGAGGACGGCAACTACGACCTCGTCGGCAACAACACCCCGGTGTTCTTCATCAAGGACGCGATGAAGTTCCCCGACTTCATCCGCTCGCAGAAGCGACTGCCCGGCAGCGGCCTGCGCGACCACAACATGCAGTGGGACTTCTGGACGCTGCGCCCGGAGTCGGCGCACCAGGTGACCTGGCTGATGGGCGACCGCGGCCTGCCAAGGACCTACCGGCACATGGACGGTTTCGGCTCGCACACCTACCAGTGGATCAATGCCGAGGGCGAACGGTTCTGGGTGAAGTACCACTTCAAGACCGACCAGGGCATCGAGTTCCTGACCCAGGCCGAGGCCGACACCCTCGCGGGTTCGGACCCCGACTACCACCGCAAGGACCTGTGGGACGCGATCGAGCGCGGCGACTTCCCGAGCTGGACGCTGAAGGTCCAGATCATGCCGGTCGCCGAGGCCGAGGCCTACCGCTTCAACCCGTTCGACCTGACCAAAGTGTGGTCGCAGCAGGACTATCCGCTGATCGAGGTCGGCACGTGGACGCTGAACCGCAATCCGGGCAACTTCTTCGTCGACATCGAGCAGGCCGCGTTCGAGCCGTCCAATATCGTCCCCGGCATCGGTTTCTCGCCGGACAAGATGCTGCTCGGCCGCGTCTTCGCCTACGCCGACGCGCACCGCTACCGGATCGGCACCAACTACGCGCAGCTGCCGCCGAACCAGGCCAGGGCCGCCGAGGTGAACTCCTACTCGAAGGAGGGCGCCATGCGGTACCAGTACAACCCCGCCGACGTGCCGGTCTACGCGCCGAACTCCTTCGGCGGTCCGCACGCCGACCCGTCGAAGGCCGGCGACGGTGGCCTGTGGGAGTTCGATCCGTCGATGGTGCGGGCCGGCTACATCCAGCACGCCGAGGACGGCGACTTCACCCAGGCGGGCACGCTGGTGCGTGAGGTACTCGACGACGACGCCCGCGCACGCCTGGTCGACAACATCGTCGGCCACGTGCTCGCCGGTGTCAGCGAGCCGGTGCTGAGCCGGGTGTTCGAGTACTGGCGCAATGTCGACGCCGAGCTCGGCAAGCGAGTCGAGGAAGGAGTGCGGGCCGGCCAGGAAGACTGATCCGCGAGTAGTAGACACCGAGGCAGGTACGCCGCAAGGCATACCTGCCTCGTGTCGTGTCCGCAGGAAATAGGTTGGCGCGGAAGCGGTGCGGCGTCCGCGCCGTCGATGTCGTATCGGTCAGAAGTTGCTGAACCAGTACAGCAGGCTAGCCAGCACCCAGACGATCAAGGTCTCCATCGTCGCTCTCCATCTTGTCGGTCCTTCCATCATCGCCGAAGAAACGGCCTGTGCTGACAAGTTGTTCTTAAGAACCTCTCGAGACGGACATCGCATCCTTTCTGCAGACACCGGAACAACCGGGTCGGACCGGTCTCGAGGGGTGATCAGTCGGACCCGGCGGTGCAGACCAGAAGGTGGCTCTTCCAGACGCTGAAGACGCACTGCCGACGGTAACCACACCGAAGGACTGGACCAGAAACGTTCCGATTCGTGTCGCGGGGTACACCGACCGGGCCGGTCCGACGAGGGGTGACCGGCCCGGTCGCTTACGTGAGTCGTCCGTCGGGCCGCAAAACACCCCAGATATACGAGGAGCCCCTGACC
>NZ_JBHXMY010000775.1:0-2271 GCF_042720195.1 Nocardia sp. NPDC058497
CGGGCAAAAAACGCGATTTTCGGGCCCACGGCGTGACGCGGGGGGGGTGGCCGGCGTGCGAGGCCGAGGTGCTGGTGCGCAAGTCCAGCGCGCGCCAGACCTCGGTGCAGTGGGCCGAGCGGCCGGACACACACTGTCCGGTCTTCGCCGAGCTCAGCGCGAACGGGGCGCGGCCGGGCAGGCCCGACTCATGCCCGTCGCTGGAGCGGACCATCAAATGGGCTGTCGACGAGGGTGTGCTCGAGGTTCCCGAGTAGTTAGCTGAACGGAGTGCGCGGGCGGTCCTGCAGTACACCGTCGAGGTAGATGTCGACCTTCTCGTTGTAGAAGCAGGCCAGGCCCGCGATCTTCTGGCTTTCCGGCAGGGGTGTGCGGTAGATCCACACGATGTCGGAGTGTTCGGTGCCGTCGATCTGGATGTTCCAGTAGTCGGCCGTGCCCTTGTACGGGCAGCTGCTGTGCGAATCGGACGCGGTCAGCAGATCCATCCGGACATCGGGTAGCGGCAGGTAATACCGTGCGGGCAAGCCGGTTTCGAAGAGGATGCGCGGCGAGGACGAGTCGGCGACGGTGACGCCGTCGATCTCCACCCGCACAGTGCGCGAACTGCCCAGGATGTCGACCCGGGAATACGGGTCACGGGGGTGGACGAAGATCGGTTCGTCCTCCTCGAACCAGTCGAAGGTCGCGAAGTCGAGGCGGACAGCGTCTTTCAGGTCGGGTAGCGGCGAGTCGAGGTAGCGCAGTGCCGCTCCCTCGGCGCGCACGCCGCCGGCCATCACGTCGTAGCCGGTGCCCTCGCCACGGCTGGGGGAGTGCTCGTCGATCCCGTTCGGTTCCAGATCCGCTCTGACATCGGTCAGCGGGACGTAGTAGGTCGGGTAGTAGGGGACCTCCCAGACCAATAAGGGCCGCAGCGTGTCGGCCACCAGTCTGCCGTCGAGATAAGCCCGCACGCGCTTGTGCGCCGGCTCGACCCTGACCCGTCCGCGCTTGTCGTCGCTCATGTGCTCGACGCTACGCCGCAACCGCACCGTCGCTCGATCCCGACCACCGCGCCCCGACCTCGAGCGCGCCAGCGCTCCAAAAACTCAGTCGCCGACGGTGATGGCCTGTGCTTCCTCGATGCTGTGCGGGGCCGGGTCGTGCTCGTCGATGTGGGTCAGCGCGCCGCGGCCGAGGAACAGGACGCCGACCGCGGCGGCGGTGAAGGCGGCGCCGAGCCAGAACGGCAGCGAGACGCTGTGCTCACCGAGCTTGCCCGCCACCCACGGCGCCGCGGCGCCACCGGCGAACCGGACGAAGCTGTAGGCCGCCGACGCGGTGGAACGCTCGACCGGGGCGGAGATCATCACGGCCTCGGTGATCAGCGTGTTGTTCACGCCGAGGAACAGGCCCACGATGACGACGCCGACGATCAGCACGATCTTGTGCTCGGCGAACATGCCCATCACCGCCAGATCCGCGGCGAACAGGCCGAGCGAGAGCGCCATCATCGGCAGGGTGCCGAAGCGCGCCTGCAGTTTCGGCGCGAGGAACACCGAGGCCAGTGCGAGCAGGATGCCCCAGCCGCAGAAGATGAAGCCGATCGCGTAGGTGCCCATGTCCAGCGGGAACGGGGTGTAGGCGAGCAGGGTGAAGAAGCCGAAGTTGTAGAGCAGCGCGGTGATGCTGACCGTCAGCAGGCCCCTGTGCCGCAGGGCCTTGAACGGCGCGGTGATCGAGGTCGGCTTGGCCGGTTTGGGCATCTCGGGCAGCAGCACGACGATCGCGACGAAGGCGATGGCCATCAGCACCGATACCCCGAAGAACGGTCCGCGCCAGCTGATGCCGCCGAGCAGGCCACCCAGCAGCGGGCCGGTCGCGATGCCGATGCCGAGCGCGGCCTCGTAGAGGATGATCGCCTTGGCGACGCCGCCGGTGGCCGCGCCGACGATGGTGGCCAGCGCCGTCGCGATGAACAGCGCGTTGCCGAGACCCCAGCCCGCGCGGAAGCCGACGATCTCGCCGATCGTGCTCGACATGCCTGCCAGCGCGGCGAACACCACGATGATCGCCAGGCCGGACAGCAGCGTCTTCTTCGCGCCGAAACGGCTGGAGATGACGCCGGTGATCAGCATGGCGACGCCGGTGACGGCCATGTAGCTGGTGAACAGCAGCGAGACCTGCGACGGGCTCGCGTGCAGCTGTTCGCCGATCGGCTCGAGAATGGGATCAACCAGGCCGATGCCCATGAACGCGATGACACTCGCGAAGGCGACGGCCCAGACG
>NZ_JBHXMY010000776.1:0-2267 GCF_042720195.1 Nocardia sp. NPDC058497
CACCGAACTCGCGCGACCGGGTCGATCCAGAATGCCACTTGGCAAGGACCGGCGGAAAGGTCACACTAGAGCTGTGGCATGAGTCAGGCGAAGCTTCTCTGAAATGGTGGGATATTAGGGATCCGGAACGCTTCCAACAGTCGCGGGCAGGCGATTGTTGACATTGCTCCCGGCTCGTCCACTGCTGTGAGACCATATTGCGATCGACGCCAGCGAGCATCCTCTCGATCCGAGGGCCGAATATTCGTGGATCATATTGACGACACCTCAAGCTGAGCCTATGACGGCCGATTCAAGCACAATCCCGTACACCGCTTTTTACTCTCGAAGGACCGGAAATGTCGGAATCAAACAAGACAACAACTATCAATTCGGGGTGCAAACACACGATCTCCACCATGTACGAGCGGTGGGCACTCGACTGTGTTATTGAGGCCGCGCAGGGCATCGCCTCCGACTTTGTTAGTAGGCCGCGCCAGTATAGCCGTGTAAGCGAGCCGACGGCGACAATCCTGCAGAACTTGTGGTATTTATCGGGTGCCGATCCCGGACACCCAGACCTGACTAAACGCGAAAGAATATTCGAACCACTGATCGGCGGGTCGGACGGGGAGCGTGCAGATCAAGCGGGCCAGTTTCACGCTGACGCCGCAGCGCTGAGGGACCGGGCAAACGACTTCACGAACCGCGTCTTTAGCACTGGAGAAGAAAATTTACGACAAGCGGTCAGCGACGCCGCCGTCACATTTCGCTCGTACCTAGGGACACTTGTGGAAAACAGTGTAGTTCGCCTCGGAAATCAACAGACTAGAAGCATATTTGATGCTGCGGTTGTAGTCCTGCTTGACCAGACCGTTTGTGGCGTATTTGGTAGAACACCAGCTTCCCAGATAAATTGGCCTGTGGGTGGAACATTCGACAGCGCCGGCGCCCAAGTGATCGAGGCAGTGACGACCGCTCTACAGACCGGCGCAGGAATCGTCTCGCAAAGTCAGTTTATCGTGATCCAGCGTATCGGGTTCTTAGGAGCCGGTACAATCGACAGCGTGCTGGATGCTGACCTAACGGCGACTGAGGATCTTGAGCAATTGATTCAGCTGACCTACAGCTGGAAGGCATCCCGCGACGCTCTGACTCTGTAAACGCCGAAGGGCTACCTTTGTCAAGCGAAGAGCAGGAAAACGCTCTCGAGCGCCGGGATACATGGCAACACTCTTGAGGGACGATATGGCCGATACTCCATCGAAGCAGGCGGCGCCGACGTTGTCAATCGCCGTCCGAGTCGGCACCCGGGCAGGCGTTATCAAGCATTTCGACCGACGACAAACCAGCAAGATCCGGCATCACGTACCCAATTGCGAGATTTCAACCGCTTCACGCAAGTCGTGCCCCAGTTGCATATTATTCTACGGAGTGTAGATCATGCCTGAGTCGACGGAAAATGACCCAGTAGATGCGGTCAGGACCAATTTCAGATCGGTGCCACTCCGGGAACTGCTGCACAGCGAGGTCGGGGCTTTGCTCGGTGTCGATACTGACGCACAGGACGCACTCTCGAAACTTGAGATTACTACTGTCTTCGACCTCGCAACCTCGGCCACCTTTGATATCGCGACCAAGCTGGTTAGAGCGGGGACGAATCCGGGAAATCCGTTGTTTCAACATGGCATACCACCCGCCGATATGGTTAAGGGCGACGCCGCTGCAGGGAAGAGAGTAGCTGATCTACAATACCTTCCGATCAACATCCTCGAGATGATACCCGCTGCAGACGCCGGGTTTATCGAGTCGGCGCTGGACGTGACTACTGTGCGCGATCTGGCATTCTACCCCCCCTATATCTCCGCACGTCGATTGATGAATGCAGTCTATTTTCCGGAGAGCATCACGGAATTCGACCCAGAATTGCCATCGGACCTTTTGCCCAAGACTGGCGAGTTTCCAACGGAACGTGTTCAATACTCGACATTGTTGCTGGATGAGATCAGAGTGGGCGATAAGGATTCGTACATCAACGTCGAGACCCCAGCCTTCGCGCCGATAGATCTGGCCAAACTAGCTAAGGGCGATAGCGGGTTCCAACGGGTGGCATACGGCGCCCTGCTCACCTTCAACCAGTCTTGGTATGCACACGGAGTCACACTTGGACAACTTCTACACAGTGCCGCGCTCGCCCCTGGTGAGAGCACACGGCTGGCCGTCATCGACTGGTCCCGTAAGAGCCGGGCTGTCCTGACCGAGAGAATTGACTAGGTCTACTACATCAC
>NZ_JBHXMY010000777.1:0-2264 GCF_042720195.1 Nocardia sp. NPDC058497
CCCCTTCCCCCCCCGCCCCACCCGCCCCCGCGGCCGGGGGTGTTCCCCCGCCGGCGGCCCCAGCGGGCGCGCCCCCTCCCCCACCCCCCCGGCCCCCCCCTCGGTGTTGGTGCGCCGGGGGGGGGCCCCCCCCCCCCTTTGAGCGCCCCGCGGGACCGCCCGGCGGCCCCGGCGTCGAGATCGACGACGGCGACGGCGAAACCGTCGGCGGCCAGCCGGGCCGCGGTGGCCGCGCCGATGCCGCGGGCCGCCCCGGTGACGAAGGCAGTTCTGTGGGTCATGCGTTGTACTCCTGTGTCAGACAATGGCGTTCACGCCGGTCAGCGCGCGGCCGATGAGCAGTTTCTGGATCTGGGTGGTGCCCTCGTAGAGGGTGAGCACGCGCGCGTCGCGCAGATACTTGGCGACGGGGTACTCGTCGATGTAGCCGTACCCGCCGAACACCTGAATGGCGTTGTTCGCCGCCTTCACCGCGGCCTCGGAGGCAAACAGCTTCGCCATCGATGCCGCGGTGCCGAACGGTTCGCCCCGGTCGACGAGATCGGCTGCGCGCCACGCCAACAGCCGCGCCGCCTCGGTCTCGACGGCGATATCGGCGAGCAGTTCCTGCACCAGCTGATAGCCCGCGATCGGCTTGCCGAACTGCTCCCGCTCCCCCGCGTAGCGCACCGCCGCCTCGAGGCACGCCCGCGCCAGACCGACGCACCCCGCGGCGACGCCCATGCGGCCCTTGTCCAGCGCCGCCATCGCGATCCGGAAACCCTGCCCCTCCTCGCCGAGGCGCAGCACATCCGGCACCCGCACCCGCTCGAGGACCAGTTCGGCGGTGGCCTGGCCGCGCAGGCCGAGCTTGCCCTTGATCTCGGTCCGGCCGAAGCCCGGCGTATCGGTCGGCACAAGGAACGCGGTCACGCCCTTCGGCCCCGGTCCCCCGGTGCGCGCGAACACCAGCGCGACATCGGCCCAGGTGCCGTTGGTGATGAAGATCTTGGTGCCGTCGATGATCCAGTCCGACCCGTCACGGGTGGCGCGGGTGATCAGGTTCGCGGCATCGGACCCGGTGCCCGGCTCGGTGAGCGCGAAGCAGCCGAGCTGCTCGCCCGCGCACAGCGGCGGCAGGAAGCGGCGCTTCTGCTCCTCGCTGCCGTAGGCGGCGATCGACTTGCCGACCAGCCCGAGCGAGACCGACACGATGCCGCGCACCGCGCTGTCACCCCGGCCGAGTTCCTCGAGCAGCACGCAGTAGGCCAGGGCGTCACCGCCGGAACCGCCGTACTCCTCGTCGATGCCGATCCCGAGGAACCCCAGCGCGCCGAGCTTGCCGACGATCGCCGGGTCGACCGATTCCTCCCGGTCCCAGTGCGCGGCATGCGGCACGACCTCCTTATCCACCCACGTGCGGGCGAGCTCGCGCAGATCACTGTGCGCTTGCGTGAGTGCGAGATCCATCGGACCACTCCTGAACCAAACGGCGTTAGGTTTACTCGGGCACCGTATCCTAACGCCGTTCGGTTAATCAAGGGCCGACATGCCCATCGGTGATAGCGTTCGAATCCCGACCGGACCCCCGAGCAGACAGGAGTGGCACATGGCGCGGCCGCGCGTACCGCTGTTGAGCCGCGAGCGCATCCGCGACACCGCGCTGACCCTGATCGACCGGGACGGCCTTGCCGAGGTCTCCATGCGCAAACTGGCCGCCGAACTCGGCGTGCAGGCCGCCTCGCTCTACGGCCACTACCCGAACAAGGACGACCTGTTCGACGACATCGCCACCGGCATCATGAGCCACGTCGACACCTCGGCGTTCGACACCGTGCGCTGGGACGAGGCACTGGCCGCCTGGGCGCGCAGCTACCGGTCCGCGCTGGTCGCGCACCCGAATTTCGTGCCGTACCTCGCCGCGGGCCCGGGCCGCCGCGCCGAGAACCGGCGCGCGGCCGACGCTGTGCACGGCGGCCTGGTCGGCGCGGGCTGGCCGCCGCGCTACGCGACCATGATCGGTGCGGCGACCCGCTACCTGGTGATGGGCTCGACGGTCGGTTCGTTCGCGGGCGGATTCGCCGACGACGTGCAGGTCTACCGCGACCGCTACCCGCACCTGAACCAGGCACACCTGCTGCGCGCGGTGGCCGAGGAGATCGACGACGACAGCTTCGAGCTGGCCCTGACCTCGTTCATCGCCGGCCTGAGCGCCACCTACGCGAACGTCGTCAGCGCCGACTGAGCCCACACGCGACGACGGGACCGGTGGCGCCTACGCAATC
>NZ_JBHXMY010000778.1:0-2264 GCF_042720195.1 Nocardia sp. NPDC058497
TATCGGATACGACCGGGGGTGGCAGTTTTTCGTATCAGGGTTGGCCGCTGACGACCGCCGTCACCGCGTCCATGAACGACTGGCCACCGGTGATGGCGCCACCCGCGATCGCGCCGACGACCAGGCCGACCGGCCCGGTGATGATGCTGAAGAAGCCGAAGCCGAGCACTGTGCCGATCAGCCCGCCGAGCAGGCCGCCGACGACGACGCCGACCACGTTCTGATTGACCTCGGCGGCCAGTCGGCCCATCGAGTTGATGGGCTGCATCTCGCCGATGTTTTGCGCGGTCACTTTCGGGGTAAGGGTGAGTTTCCGGCCGTCGTCGCTGATTTCCTGCGCTACCGTCATGCGGCTTTCGGAAACAATGTAAGTCATTGGTATTTCAGTAATGACGACACCACTATCCGACTTCAGTGACACCTTGTCACCATTGTCGGTGATCTCGAATTTGCCGTGGTCCACGGTGGTTGTGACGACCCGGGAGAAATCGGATACGACGGTGCTGTAGGCGACGCCCTGGTCGACGCCGGACATCGAAACATCGTGGTTGTCCTGCGGTTTCGCGTTCACAGTCCCCGCGGCGATGCCAACGGCCGCGACGGCCAGGAGGGTCGCCGGGAGCAACGGGCCGAACTTCATACTGACATTTCCTTCTCAGGTACCTCCGGTCGGCATGACCGAATGGCGAGCAGCTGTACAGCGTCCGAAGCTTGTGGGAGGAAATGGCGATCGACCAGACCTGGCCGCGCATCGTTGCCGGATCGTGACCTAGTCATTTGACCGAATCCGTCTTGCCGAACAGGTGATTCGACGAGCGCGCGTCACATGGTGTAAGCATTTGCATGATTCGAGGTGCAACAGTAAAGCTCTGGAGGACTGTCCGTGTCACGCCAACGTGTTCAAGCCGGTTTAGTCCTGACGGTCTTCATCGCTTCAGCCGCTCTGCTCGCGACCGTGGTGATGGTCGCCGCGATATCCCTGACCACGGACGACATCGCGGGCAGCGGGCATCCAGCCGAGAACGTCAATGCGGCAGCCGCATCGGGCATGCCATCGGCACCGGTCGAACCTCAGCTACCCGCCCCCGTCGCCACGCTCAGCTCGGCCGCCAAGACGCCGATCGCGATCCAGCTGGCCGTCGGTGACTGCGTGATGGCCGACGGCGACGGCGAGCAGGTCACGGTCGAGAAGACCACCTGCGGCAGTGGTCCTTCCAGCTACAAGATCTTCGACAAGGCGCCCATGGGCGCCACCTGCCCGACCGACACCGATCAGACCTACAGCGAGCGTGTCGGTGCGGTCGAGCAGGGTTCGTTGTGCATGGACATCGACTGGGTGGTCGGCGGTTGCCTGGAGCTCGGCAAGGAGGAGCCGACGCACATCGACTGCGGCACCGGTGGCACCACCAAGGGCGTGAAGGTGCTGGAGGTCAAGCACGACGTCGCCGATGCCAACCAGTGCGAGTCGGGCAATTTCGGATTCGTCTACAACCAGCGCAAATTCGTCGTCTGCGTCGCACAGCTCTGAGGTCCCTGCGCGACGCTGGTGGCTCAGGACTCTAGCGCTGGCGTCCAGGTGACCGGCAGTTCGTGGACCCCGTAGATGTTCATGTCGCTCTTGAGCTTCACTTCGCCTGCGGGAACGGCGAGTTCGAGGCTCGGGAAGCGGCGGAGCAGTCCGGTGAAGCCGGCGCGCATCTCTAGGCGGGCCAGCTGGTGGCCGAGGCATAGGTGGACGCCGTGGCCGAAGGACACGTGGCCGCGGGCCGTGCGGTGCACGTCGAGGGTGTCGGGGTTGTCGAAGCGCAGCGGGTCGCGGTTGGCGGCCAGCAGCGAGATGACGACGGTCGAGCCCTTGCCGATCGTCTCGCCACAGAGCTCGATGTCTTCGGTGGCGTAGCGATAGAAGATGTCGGCGACCGACAGGTAGCGCATGAGCTCCTCGACGGCGTTGGGAACCAGCTCCGGGTCGGCGCGCAGTTCGGCCAGCTGCGCGGGGTGTTCGAGCAGCGCGAAGGTGCCGAGGGCGAGCATGTTGGCGGTGGTCTCGTGGCCTGCCAGCAGCAGCAGGAAGGCGATGCCGACCAGTTCCTCGATGCCGAGGTCGGAGTCGCGGGCCAGGTCGGAGAGGATGTCCTCGCCGGGTTCGGCGCGTTTGCGCATGACCAGTTCGGCCAGGTACGAGGTCATCGCGCCGTACGCGGCCATCTTCTGCTCCAGTTCCTGATCCTTGACCAGGAACTGGGCCGAGTTGACCTGGAAGG
>NZ_JBHXMY010000779.1:0-2260 GCF_042720195.1 Nocardia sp. NPDC058497
AAAATCTCTTCATATATATTTTTTGTGGGGGTTTGGGTGGGCGGGGGGCCGGGGGTGGGGGCCCCCCCCCCGGCGGGGCCCCCCCGCGCTGTGGTTGTGGGGGTGGGGGGGCACGGGTGGGCGTGCCCCCGCGGCGCCGGGAATCCCCGGTCGGACCGCGTATATCCCATCGTGCGGCAACCTTTCGGCGTGTCGTGGCGGTTGTCACGCTCAACCGGGGTAGATCCAGGCGTACGATCTACTACGACTTGTCGTAGTAGAAGCTGGAGGGTCGGATGGACATTGTGGACGTCTCCCGGTGGCAATTCGGTATCACCACCGTCTATCACTTCATCTTCGTACCGCTGACCATCGGCCTGGCGCCGCTGATCGCCATCATGCAGACCGCCTGGGTGATCACCGGCAAGGAACGCTGGTACCGGCTCACCAAGTTCTTCGGCAAGCTGTTCCTGATCAACTTCGCCATCGGTGTCGCCACCGGCATCGTGCAGGAATTCCAGTTCGGGATGAACTGGAGCGAGTACTCCCGCTTCATCGGCGACATCTTCGGCGCGCCACTGGCGCTGGAAGCGCTCATCGCGTTCTTCCTGGAGTCGACGTTCATCGGCCTGTGGATCTTCGGCTGGACCCGGCTCCCGAAACTCGTGCACCTGGCGACCATCTGGATCGTGGCCTTCGGCGTGAACGCGTCGGCCTACTTCATCGTCGCCGCGAACTCGTTCATGCAGCATCCGGTCGGCGCGCGCTACAACCCCGAGACCGAACGCGCTGAGCTGGAAAGCATCTGGGCGCTGCTCACCAACAACACGACACTGGCCGCGTTCCCGCACGTCGTCGCGGGCGCGTTCCTCACGGCGGGCACCTTCGTCGCGGGCATCGCGGGCTGGTGGATGGTGCGCAACGCGCGCAGCGGGGATCCGGCGAAACTCGAGGACGCGCGCGTCATGTGGCGGCCGGTGGCGCGGCTTTCGCTGGTGGTTGTCGCCCTGGCCGGCGTCGCGGTGATCTTCACCGGTGACATCCAGGGCAAGCTGATGTTCGAGCAGCAGCCGATGAAGATGGCCTCGGCGGAATCGTTGTGCCACACCCAGACCGACCCCGACTTCTCGATTCTCACCGTCGGCACGCACAACAACTGCGACAGTGTCACCCACGTGCTAGAGGTGCCCTATGTGCTGCCGTACCTGGCCGAGGGCAAGTTCACCGACGTGACCCTCGACGGCGTCGTCGACCTGCAGCAGACCTACAACGTCAAGTACGGGCCCGGCGACTACCGGCCGAACCTGTTCGTCACCTACTGGGCCTTCCGCGCCATGATCGGCCTGGCCGCGGGCTCGGTGCTGCTGCTGCTCGCCGGATTCTGGGTGACCCGCGGGGGCCGGGTGCCCGACCAGCGCTGGTTCTCCTGGTTGAGCCTGCTCGCGATCCCCACCCCGTTCCTGGCCAACGCCGCGGGCTGGGTGTTCACCGAGATGGGCCGCCAGCCCTGGGCGGTCGTGCCCAACCCGACCGGCGACCCGAACATCCGGATGACGGTGCAGCAGGCGGTCTCCGACCACGCGCCCGCGACGGTCGTGTTCTCCCTCGTGGTGTTCACGCTGCTCTACGGCGTGCTGGCGGTGGTGTGGTTCTACCTGATCCGCCGGTACACCGTCGCCGGGCCGGACGAGCCGACGCCGCCCACTCCCGGCGAGGGACCGGACGGCCCGGGCACCGGCGGGCATCGCAAACCGGAAGAGCCTGCCGTCGAACAACTTTCCTTCGCTTACTAGGAGCCGGTGATGGATCTGCAGCAGTTCTGGTTCGTACTGATCGGCGTGCTGTTCACCGGCTACTTCGTGCTGGAGGGCTTCGATTTCGGGGTCGGCATGCTGATGCCGATCCTCGGCAAGGGCTCCGATACGCGCAGGCGCGTTGTGCTCAACACCATCGGCCCGGTGTGGGACGCCAACGAGGTCTGGCTGATCACCGCGGGCGGCGCGATGTTCGCGGCCTTCCCCGAGTGGTACGCGAGCATGTTCTCCGGGCTCTATCTGGCGCTGTTGCTGTTGCTGGTCGCGCTGATCCTGCGGATCTGCGCGATCGAATACCGCGCCAAGATCAACGATCCGAAGTGGCGGGCCTGGTGCGATATCGGCATCGGGATCGGCTCCTGGATCCCGGCGCTGGCCTGGGGCTGGGTGTTCGCGAACCTGGTGCGCGGGGTGCCGCTGAACGAGGATCGCCAGATCGTCGGCTCGGTGTGGGATCTGCTCAGCCC
>NZ_JBHXMY010000780.1:0-2258 GCF_042720195.1 Nocardia sp. NPDC058497
GAACTATTACGAGGAATCGTTACCTGTCATAGAATGTCTGCAGGATGATGGTGCTGCGCGTCCGCACGTTGGCCGTGGCCCGGATCTCCTGCAGCAGCTGTTCCAGGTGCCGCGGCGAGGCGACCCGGACCAGCAGGACATAGCTCTCCTCGCCCGCCACCGAGTGGCACGCCTCGATGCCGGGGATGTGCTGCAACAGGGCGGGCGCGTCATCGGGCTGGGACGGGTCGAGAGGAGTGATCGCGACGAACGCCGACAACAGGTGGCCGAGCGCTTCGGGATCGACATGCGCCGCGTACCCGCGGATCACCCCGCGCGCTTCGAGCCTGCGCACCCGCGACTGCACTGCCGAGACCGAGAGGCTGGCCTTCTCCGCCAGGTTCGACAACGTGGCGCGACCATCGCTCATCAGTTCTTTGATCAATAGTCGGTCGATATCGTCGAGCTGGGGTCTAGCCGGTGTATCCGCCATCAGCGAAGGCTAACGCAGCACGGGGGTCGCGCGAGGAAAACTTCTTACTGTTCCTCTACCGAATTCCACCGAACTTTTCCGTGAGCCGTACCAAACAGCAGAAGGTGAGCAGCGATGACCCACACCGTGACCGAGCACTTCTCCGAGCAGCTCGCGCTGCGCGCCAGAGCCCTGCTGCACGGCCTCGGCGCGAGCGTCCCGGAGCCCGGACCCCTGCTCGCGCGCACGCCGATCTCGGGCGGCACCCTGCTGCCGCTGACCGCTGACACGCCCACCGAGGTCGACGCCGCGATCGGCCGGGCCGCCGCCGCGTTCCAGTCGTGGCGCACGGTGCCCGCCCCGGTCCGGGCCGCGCTGGTCCGCCGACTGGCCCAGCTGCTGGTCGCGCATCAGGGTGAGCTCGCCGAGCTGGTCACCCTGGAGGCGGGCAAGATCGGACCGGAGGCGCTGGGCGAGGTCCAGGAGATGATCGACGTCTGCGAGTTCGCGATCGGCCTCTCGCGCCAGCTCTACGGCGCGACAATGCCTTCCGAGCGGCCGGGCCACCGGCTGATGGAGACCTGGCATCCGCTCGGCGTCGTCGGGGTGATCTCGGCGTTCAACTTCCCGGTCGCGGTGTGGGCGTGGAATACCGCCATCGCGCTGGTCTGCGGTGACACGGTGGTGTGGAAGCCGTCGGAGACCACCCCGTTGACCGCGCTGGCCTGTCACACGCTGCTGCGTCGCGCCGCGGTCGATGTGGGCGCGGATCCCGAAGTGCACCAGCTGATCCAGGGTGATTCGGCCGTGGGCGAGGCGCTCGTCGACGACTCCCGGGTCGTGCTGCTCAGCGCCACCGGGTCGGTGCGGATGGGTGGCGTGGTCGCGCCGCGGGTGGCGGGCCGGTTCGGCCGCTGCCTGCTGGAGCTGGGTGGCAACAATGCCGCGATCGTCGCGCCGAGCGCCGATCTGGAGCTGGCGGTGCGCGGGATCGTCTTCGCCGCGGCGGGGACGGCGGGTCAGCGCTGCACCACCTTGCGCAGGCTGATCGTGCACAGTTCGATCGCCGATCAGCTCGTCGAGCGGCTCGCGACGGCATACGGTCAACTGCGCGTGGGTAATCCGCTCGACGACGGGGTGCTGGTCGGCCCCCTGATCAGCGAGCGCGCGTTCACCTCGATGCAGAAGGCGCTCTCGCGGGCCGTGGACGAGGGTGGCGAAATCGTCTGCGGTGGTGAGCGAATCGATCTGGTCGGCCCCGACGCCTACTACGCGCGGCCCACGGTGGTGCGGATGCCCGCGCAGACGGAACTGGTGCGCGAGGAGACCTTCGCGCCGATCCTCTACGTCCTCACCTACGATGACATCGATGCCGCCATCGCGCTCAACAACGATGTGCCGCAGGGTCTTTCCTCGTCGATCTTCACCCTCGACCAGCGCGAGGCCGAACGATTCCTGGCCGGCTCGGACTGCGGCATCGCCAATGTCAACATCGGCACATCGGGCGCCGAGATCGGCGGCGCGTTCGGCGGCGAGAAGAACACCGGCGGCGGACGCGAATCCGGGTCCGACTCGTGGAAGGCCTACATGCGCAGGGCCACCAACACCATCAACTACTCGACCGAGCTCCCGCTGGCCCAGGGGATACATTTCGGCTGATCAGAAACCGATTTCGTCATCCGTGCCGCGGCGTGTACAGTGGTGTTTACGACGCGGGATGGAGCAGCTCGGTAGCTCGCTGGGCTCATAACCCAGAGGTCGCAGGTTCAAATCCTGTTCCCGCTACTAGACGAAAGCCCCGGAGTTT
>NZ_JBHXMY010000781.1:0-2251 GCF_042720195.1 Nocardia sp. NPDC058497
TAACTATGATCCACACCGCTGCCGCCATCCTTATTAATATGAATATTGACGGGATCGCCGCGGGCAGGATCACCTTTTGGAACAGCCTGATCGGCGAGAAGCCGAGCGACACCGCCGATTTCACCAACAGCGGGTCGACGGTGCGCACACCGGTGATGGTGTTGAGCAGGATCGGGAAGAAGGTGGCGTAGCCGATCAGCGCGATCTTCGACGTCTCGCCGATTCCGAGAATCAGCACGAACACCGGCAGCAGCGCCAACGCGGCGGTGTTGCGGAACAGCTCGAGTACCGGATTCAGGAAATCCGACACCGGTTTGTACCAGGCGATGGCGATCCCCACCGGTGCCGCGATCACCAGGGCGATGGAGAAACCGGTGACCGAGCGGGTGAGGCTGGCCGAAACGTGCTCGCCCAGTTGCCCGTTGGCGGTGAGTTCGGCGAAGGCCTGCACCACCACCGAGAACGATGGCAGGAACACCTCGTCGACCACGCCGAGCCGCGGCGCGAGTTCCCACGCGGCGAGCAGCAGCACGAAGGCCAGCAGGGGTTTGGTGATGCGCACCAGGGTGGTGGCGCTCGTGCGGACGAGCCCCGACGGAAGGGCGGGCCTGGAGATCGCGATGGCGCGCGGCGCGGGCGGTTCGGCGGTGACCTCGCTCGGGCGGACGAGCAGGGGGACGGCGCTAGACATGGGCGGGACTCCTGTCGGTGGACGCGACCGCGGCGGCGTCGTCGGTGGCGAGCTCGAGCCGCTGGGCCCGGCTGACCTCGCTCTGCAGTTCGGTCCAGATGCGGTGGCGGTAGTCGCGGAACTGTTCGCTGGAGCGGACATCGATGTCACCGGTGCGGTCGATATCGATGTCGATCACGGCCTTGACGCGGCCCGGTCGTGAGGTGAGCACCGCGACGCGCTGCCCCAGGTACACGGCCTCGTCGATGCCGTGGGTGATGAACAGGATGGTCTTGCCGGTCGTACGCCAGATGCGCAGCAGTTCGTCCTGCAGCGACTCCCTGGTCTGGGCATCGAGCGCGGCGAACGGCTCGTCCATCAGCAGGACCTCCGGGTCGAAGGCCAGGCTGCGGGCGATCGCGACGCGCTGCTTCATCCCGCCGGACAGTTCGTGCGGATAGCGGTCACCGAACCCGGCCAGGCCGACCAGCTCCAGGTAGTGGTCGGCGATCTGCCTGCGTTCCTTGCGGGCGACGCCCTTGGCTTCCAGCCCGAACTGGATGTTGGCGCGGGCGGTGCGCCACGGCAGCAGCGCGTACTGCTGGAACACCACGCCGCGGTCGAGGCCGGGGCCGGTGATCGGTGCGCCGTCGAGCAGGATCCGCCCCGAGCTCGGTGTGCTCAGGCCGCCGAGCAGGTCCAGCAGGGTGGATTTGCCCGAACCGCTGGGCCCGACCAGCACGAGGAATTCGCCTGCGCCGACTTCGATCGTGATGTCGTCGATCGCGGTGAACTTCTCGGCCGCGCCACGGATGGCGAACTGCTTGCCCACGCCGCGCAGAGCGAGTTTGGCTGTGGTGCTGCTCATTTCGCGGCAACCACCTCTCCGGTCGGGCCGCTGGCCGGCTGGTAGGTACCGTTGGCGTAGGGGTTGTCCTTGTTGGTGAACAGATCGGTGGCGGCGATCTTGCCCTTGGGCAGTTCCCCGTTGCGCTCGAGCCAATCGATCCAGATCTGGATCTCCTTGTCCGCGATCACCGCACCCGGCACCGGAATGCCGGAGCTGCGCCAGTAGTCGAGCAGTTTCAGATTCTCGTTGCGGCCGCGCTTGGTGATGATGTCGGTGAACTTGGCGATCACCTCGTGGCGCGGCGTGATCTGCAGCCAGCGGGTCGCGCGGGCTGTGCCCTGCACGAAATCCTTGACCGCGTCCGGATTCTGCGCGATGAAATCCTTGCGGAAAACATAGGTGCCGTAATCGAATTCGCCGAAGATGGCGGTATCGGTGAACAGCGGGCGCACGCCACCACGCCCGACGGCGGTCTCGCGCCACACGCTGTTCAGCGCGCCGACGTCGATCTGACCGCTGCGCAACGCCTCCTCGGTATTGACCGGCGGCACCACGATCAGCTGAACCTGCTTGATCTCGGCCTCGGTCAGGCCCTGCCGGTGCAGCCATTCACGGGTGACGAACTCGTGGTGCGCGCCGAGAGTGTTGATGCCGACCTTCTTGCCGACCAGGTCGCGGGCGCTGGTGATGCCGGAGTCCTCGCGGACGAAGTAGCCGGTGTAGGACTTGGC
>NZ_JBHXMY010000782.1:0-2245 GCF_042720195.1 Nocardia sp. NPDC058497
TCGGTCGTTATCGGAGAGCCAGACCGAGGGATAGAAAACCCTGACACCCAGCCTCATGCGAGCACCTTCGTCGTACGCCTCGCACGTACGCACCTGGTCGGTTCGGGAGTGCACACCTTCGACTGGGTCCAACCTGCCACACGCCATACCAGGCGTGGGGCCAATTGTGTTGGCCGAGGACGCAAATCGGGGTTCGGTGCGGGGAAGCGGGCAGGGATGGTTACGACACCGGCACCCCTGGGTGCTCCATTCGGGGTTCTACACCGAGCGTCTCAAATGAATCGGAGTGGATGGTTGTGACGAACGACGACTGCTGTGGGGGCGACCATAGAGCCATGACGCAAGCTGTCGAGGACTTCGAGTTCATGTTTGTGGTCGAAGGGATCGTGGATGCGTTCGACCCTAAAATCGAGCTGGTCGAAGCCCGCCTCGATTGCATCGTCCAGCGCCATAGCGGTTTGACGTTGATGACGGTCACCGCCGCGGCGGCGTCGGCCTTTGCGGCGGGTGTCCACGCCGTGCAGGTACTCGAGTCCGTCGGCATCACCGTTCTCCGTACTTACGCAGACCTGGTAACCAGGCAAGACATCGCGGATCGGGCCGAAGTCACTCGTCAAGCAGTCGGGAACTGGGTGCGGGGCGAGCGGTGCGGAACGCAGCCGTTCCCCGTGCCGACGAATCTGGCAGCAGGTGGCCTCTGGTTGTGGCGTGACGTGAACGAGTGGCTCGCCTCGCGAGGACTCCGGCACGATTCGACAAACAAGCCGGTGTTGGAGACTCTCGCCCAGCTGGACGCCTGGCTTTCCGGGCGGACGTCGCCGAAACCCGCGAATTTCGGCCAGCGGGTGTATGTAGCCGAGCTCGCGCCCGGGCTTGACCTGGCAGGCTTCAACCGAGTGGCCGACGGACTGGAGGATCAAGCCATCGTCGCGTCTATGACGAAGCGCGGTGCTTGATGCCTCCGGTCGATGAGATGTGGTTCTGGTCCGAAGGGCATCAGGCCGCGGAGCGCGAGGCGGAGGCCGACCTCGAGGCCGGGCGGTACCGCACCTTCGGCGATGCGGAGTCGCTTCTCGCTGACCTGGCCGCGCTGGCAGGCGAGCTCCCGCGGGACTAGATTTTGCCGAGGTCGATCTCCACGGGGAATGGAGCCGTCACCGTGACGGTGCCCGTGAACATGTCGCCTGTCCGATAAGTCATCGTCGCGGGGTCGAGGATGTAGGTATAGATCAGTGGGATGCCGGTCGCGGCCTGCTCGATACGCCAATAGAAGGCGATACCTGCCTTGGCGTACTGGCTCACCTTCACGATCCGGTCGGTGGTCTCCGATCCGGGCGAGACGACCTCAACGACCAGCAGTACATGCTCGGGACGAGTAGGCGCGAGGTCGATGGTGTCTGCGCGATAGACAACAACGTCTGGACGGCGATTGGTGAGCGGAACGTCCTGGAACCGGACGTCGAAGTAGGTATCGGCATTCCAGTCCGGGCCGGCTGCGGCATCCAGCGAATTGGCGAGAATTCGGGCCAACCGGTTGTGGCGCTTGGACGCGCTCGGGCTCACAACGACCATCCCGTCGACGATCTCGATACCCGCACACTGCTCCTCGGACCAGGAGTCGTACTCCGCTGCCGTGATCTGCTGATGCATCCACGCAGGGGGCGCTGTTTCGGCAGTCATCACGCGCTCCTCCCGGACACGATCGGGGCGGACTCGGCCCGCCGGGTTCAGTCTATTCGAGCTCACTGTTTCCGGAGGTAGGACGTGTGCTCGAGGAACTGAACGGCGACCCGATTCTGGTCTGGCGGCGGATCGGCAACCACGGGATCTATCGGCAGCCGTGACGGTCGGAGCAATCAAGCGATCCGCTTCGAGTTGGCGCCCGAAAACTATGCGACAGAAGCGGATTCGATGATGACCTCGGCGACGGGTGGTTACGCGCGGCGACCAAGCCGCCGAAACGGCCGATACCACGCGGAAGTAGCGTTACCGGCGCGGTAGCTGACTCTGGAGATCCTCGAACATCAATGCGATCTTGACCGGCTCAGTAAGGACCAACGCATCGGTGTGCTGACCATGGCCGACGTAGCGGCGCCCAGACCAGTCGAGGCGCAACTCCTCGATCATGGTGATCAGCTGCCAGTCCTTGTCGAAATGCACGATCAAATACACCGGAATTCCTGCGCGAGCATACAGCTCGCGTTTGATCCCGATATCAGCGTCGATGGTGCCCGCCGAGGTCACC
>NZ_JBHXMY010000783.1:0-2243 GCF_042720195.1 Nocardia sp. NPDC058497
GAGCTGCTCCTGACAGTTGTCTGCGGTTGGCGCGGCGTCGATCATCGCGGTCTGGCGCTCGTACGCGTTGCGCGCGAGCAGGGTGGCGGCCTCGGCGTCGGCCACGATCGGGGTGCTGTTCGGCCTTGACGCGCAGGTCGTCCGGGATCTCGACGACCTCGAAACGCGCACCACGATCGGTGTCGCCCCGCCACACCTTCGCGGTCATCTCGACCAGGTCGACGATGCCCTCGAACTCGCCCTCCGCGCCGATCGGCAGCTGAATCACCAACGGCCGCACGCCGAGCCGCTCCGCGATGGTCCGCACGGTGAACGCGAAATCCGCACCGAGCTTGTCCATCTTGTTCACGAAGCAGATCCGTGGCACGCCGTACCTGTCGGCTTGGCGCCACACCTGCTCCGACTGCGGCTCGACGCCCTCCTTGGCGTCGAACACGGCGATCGCGCCGTCGAGTACCCGCAGCGATCGCTCCACCTCGACGGTGAAGTCGACGTGGCCGGGGGTGTCGAGGATGGTGATCTCGTGCTCGTTCCACCAGCAGGTGGTGGCCGCGGCGGCGATGGTGATGCCGTGTTCGCGCTCCTGGATCATCCGGTCCATGGCGGCGGTCCCGTCGTGGACCTCGCCGAGGGTGCGGGTGACGCCGGTGTAGAACAGCACCCGCTCGGTGGTGGTGGTCTTGCCCGCGTCGATGTGGGCGGCGATGCCGATATTGCGCATGCGGGCGAGGTCGGCGCGTGGTCTGGTCATTGGGAATCCCCCGGTGGGTCAACTAGTTCGGTCGAAGAGTCGACGCTCGCCAGTTGTGCGTTCCACCGGACGGCACGGGCGTCGGATCACGCGGCGCCACACCGGCGCCCGAAGACCCGATGCGAACTAGTGCCGCGAATGCGGACGTGCCGTAACCATGGGACCAGTTCTACGCGGTCGGCGGCCCAGCTGTCGACGGGTTTTCCGCAGGCGCGTGTTCCGGGATTCGAGCCGGGCATAAATGCGGCGCGACCACGGTTCGTCACAACGAGGGATCGCCCGCACCCCAGAGGAGACCCACCGATGACAGCAGAGTTCGACCCGCAAGAACTGCTCGCGACGGCCAAGCTCGGCGTACTGGCCACGATCAAAGCGGACGGACGTCCGCAACTGTCCCCCGTCACCCCGTACTACGACCGTGACGCCGGGATCATCTACGTCTCGATGACCGAAGGCCGGGCCAAGACGGCCAACCTCCGGCGGGATCCGCGGGCCGCCTTCGAGGTGACCGCGCCCGACGGCTGGTCCTGGGCCACGGCCGAGGGCAGCGTCACCCTCACCGGTCCCGGCACCGACCCGAACGGTCCCGAGGTGGAGGCTCTTGTCGCCTACTACCGTGCCGCTGCCGGGGAGCACCCGGATTGGAACGAGTACCGGGAGGTCATGGTGTCCGATCGCCGCGTGCTGATGAGCTTGACCGTCGAACACGTCTACGGCGCCAAGATTCGCTGATCAGAAGGCCCTCACCGAACTTCTATGACGGATTCGCCAGCGTCGAGCATCTGGACGATGGTCGGCAGGACGGGCAAGATCGCTTCGAGAAGCGCCTTCCGCGAACAGTTCCCGATCCGAATCCACACAACGGCCGGCGCATTGTCACCGCCCGTCGCGCGGCCGAGGAGGATGAAGTCTTCGTCCTTGGTAACGATCGCGGCGCCACGACGGAGACTTTCATTCCAGACCTCCGTATCGGGCGCGGAGGTCATGTCCAGGTCGCAGACGTGTACCGCGTCATGTCCTTCGCTCGCGATGGCTCGGGCCAGCGCAGGTGGCAACTGCGCATCCACGAGGAACTTCAAGAGGCGGTCCGCAGGATCGGGTGATCGGCCTCGGATGCCGCGAAGGAGAGGCAGGCGCGGATGTCTTCGCGCTCGAGATACGGGTAGTCCTCGAGAATCGAATCTTCATTCTCGCCTGCCGCCAATAGTTCCAGGACGTCTTTGACCCTGATTCGCATGCCACGAATGCACGGCCGACCGCCGAGCTGGCCGGGGTCGAAGGTGATCCTTGATTGGTGGGACACAGTGCGATTGTATCCGTCAGTCCGCGCTCGGACCCGAATCCAGGAACTTGGTGACATCGGGGGCGAAGCGTGGATGTTTGATCGCGCCGAGGTGGTTGGTGTCGGGATAGATCTCGAGGCGAGCGCCGGGGATGCCGTCGGCGGTGTGGCGGAAGGTCTCGACGGAGTAGTACTCGTCCCGATCACCGC
>NZ_JBHXMY010000784.1:0-2231 GCF_042720195.1 Nocardia sp. NPDC058497
GCGTCAATCCTCCACGGGGTGCGACATTCGCCTTTCTGTTGAGTCTTTTTGTTTTCAGCGCGTTCTGAATAGGATTCTGTGATGTCGACGAGCTTCCACCGTGCGGGACACCGGGCGTCGCACCTCCTGTCCCGCTTCCAGCTCCACGATTCCGCGGCCGGTATCCACCATTTCGTGGAGTTCCGGGATTCGAATTGACACCTGTCGTTCGAATGTTGCGCGTTGTTGATTGCGTAGTTTGGACTGCTGGAGTGCCGCTCCGACCGCCGACGTTCAACGCACTATCTATGTGTTGCTCGGCAGATGCGTTGCGCGCTCCCGAGGACACCATCGTCTTCGCTCGCGTCTCGAGCATTAGCAGCTGCTCAACCTGCATATAGAGATCTCGCACTGCCTGCCCGATCTGAGCCTCGGATTTCAATGCTTGTGACAGCGGAACGCCCATACCGGGGCGCAAGTAGACGTCGCGCGGCACACTCACCGCGACAGATATTGAGGATTGCGCCGGGCTGTTCGGTCGTAGCTTCGGTGCGGTCGAAGACAGTTGTGCCAACTGAGGCCGGGTCGGTGTTGGGGGTGGCCGTAATGCCTGAACTTGGGGTGTTGAGGATGGAAGGGCGGGATTCTTGGCTGCTCTCGCTCCGCCCGCAAGACCCGTGAGGGCATCGCCCGCGCCCAGCCCGGCTATCGCGAGTTCACGGCCGGTCAGAGAAGCGCTCCGGCCGGCGAGTTGGCTCCCGAAGTACCGGCCACCAATGCCGACACCGAGCCGTGTGCCGAGTATCGCCAATTCAGGGATACCGAATACGACCATGACCGCGTCGTAAACAAGCTGGCGGTTATCTATCGCGCTTCCGGCGTCGAGGTCGATCGTGTCGGTCGGCACGAATATTCCGTCGATGGAACTATAGGCTGTGTACTTGATGCCTTTGGAATCGGCGTTTCCGATACCTCTGAGGTTGCCCTGTTCGTCGAAATAGGCTTCAAGTTCATATTTGGAGCCATCGGGCTTTCGTCCGTACCATTTCTGGATCGAGGTCCCATCGGGAACTCGGACAATGGGCCCACGACTGGTGATCGGATCCGTAACCCAGGTAGCACTCGATGGGTCGAATTTGTTGCCATACCAGGGTCCGCCGAGAGCCTTGTTGTATTTGTCAACCGCTGTTGTCGTACCGTCGGGCTGCACCACCGCCCTGTTGCCCATCGCATCGGTTACGATGCTGATCGGCTGGCCATTGGTTGCGGGAACTGTCAGGACTTCGAGCGAAGAACCGTCGCTGCTGGTGTACTCAGTGACCGGTGTTCCAAACAGGCTCGGCCCGAAATCGGCGCTGCTGGTCCTACCGTCGCTATGCCACATCGTGACGTGGCCGCTGGTCCCATCCGGGCTCAACTGAATAACCTGAGTAGGTGTAGACGATCCCGGCGCAGGTTCGACTACGATAATGTTCGACTTGTGGTAGTGCACCGAATGCGAACCATCGGGATTCGCCGTCCAGGTAATGAGATTTCCCTGTCCGTCGTCAACAGTTCGTGTCTCGGAAATTCCGGACTTGTCGATAATCGTGGTATCGCGAGTCAAACCACCGGTGCCTGGCACGATTTCGGAGTGGCTCTCAGATGCCAGCGTGCCGAACTTATCTCGGACCTTTGTATCGATCTCACCGGTAGCCGGGTTGTGGGTGCTGGTGATGGCCGTGTGGTCGTTACCGATGGTGACGGTCGCGACTCCCGCGAAGCTGGTGGAATCACCCGGGTTCACCGGTGCGTGCTGGGTGAAGTCCACAACATCGGGCAGGCCAGAGTTCAGGGTTTGACCGACGACTGGCTGTTGCACACCCAGCATCAAGCTGGTCAACGATGAGGGCTGACTGACCGGTGTTGCGACAGTAGGTGCCGGCGTCACATCCGGTGCGGTTGTCGGTGCCGGCTGCGGACTGGTAGTCGCAGGGGTCGATGCTGGTCCGGTCGGTGCGGTCTGAGGTTGGGGCACAGACGGTGTCGGCACCGACGCGGGCGCAGAGGGAACGGGGGCTGGAGCGGTCGGTTGCGAGGAGGGCTGAGCCGGCGGCAAGTCCGTCGGCACCACTGGCCTATCCGACAACCTGGGATCGTCAGTGGTCAGACCCGGGATCGTCGGCAGGCCTTGGTCCTCGAGCGGGGCAGCTACGAACTGCGCCGTCTGAACACGGTCTTGGGAACGGCTGTCCATGTCACGAACCCCGAGC